>DAOVMU010000066.1 GCA_030630585.1 Candidatus Bathyarchaeota archaeon
AGGCTTTATTGTTGAAAGACATCTTAAAAAGGGTGACATAGCCATCTTCAACCGTCAACCTTCGCTTCACCGCATGTCAATTATGGCTCATAAAGTACATGTTCTGCCGTATAAAACGTTCCGTTTACACCTTTGTGTCTGTCCACCATACAACTCTGATTTCGACGGAGACGAAATGAATCTTCATATACCGCAAAGTCAAGAAGCACAAACAGAAGCACGCTTACTGATGCAGGTTCAGGATCAAATATTATCACCAAGATTCGGAGGTCCAATAATAGGCGCAATCCGAGATTTCATAACAGGGGCGTATTTATTCACAAAAAAATCAAACTATTTAACAAAAAATGAGGTTGGCAGACTACTAATAGCAACGGGATACGACGGACAATTACCCGAGCCGCAAAAGAAGAAACCTCAACATTTATGGAGCGGCAAACAGATTTTCAGCTTGTTTTTGCCAGAAGACCTAGACTACGTTTTGAAGGCGAGTATCTGTCAAGGATGCGACAAATGTGAGAAGGAAGACTGTCCCTACGACGCTTACGTTGTTGTCAAGAACGGTCAACTCATAAGCGGAATCATAGACAGACGCTCAATTGGCGCCGAACAATCAGAAAGCCTTCTCCACAGGATAATAAAGGATTATGGATCAGAAACTGGACGCGAATTCCTGAACAAGATAACCCGTATGTTGAAGCTTTTCATAACTATGCGAGGTTTCACATATTCATATGACGAACTGGTTTTGTCCCCAAATGCTGAGAACAAAATAAAAAGAATCATGGAAAAAAGTGAAAAGAGAATAGAGGAACTGATAGATAAACATCGTAAAGGTATCCTGCAAAGACTTCCAGGACAAACTCTCGAAGATTCATTTGAAATATACGTGATGAATGAATTAGCTAAAGTAAGGGATCAATCTGGAAAAATAGCTGACGAGGATTTCACCATTGAAAATTCGGGTAGAGTAATGACGCGAACAGGCGCTCGAGGATCAAATCTGAATATCGGGCAGATGAGCGCATGCGTAGGACAACAAGCAGTGCGCGGAAAAAGGATAATGCGCGGATACCGAGGACGAGCTTTATCCCACTTCAAACCAGGCGATCCAAGCCCAAAAGCAAGAGGTTTTGTTTACTCTTCATATCAAAGTGGGCTTGACTCCATTGAATTCTTTTTTCATGCTATGGGTGGCAGAGAAGGTCTCGTCGACACAGCTGTTAGGACACAGCAAAGCGGATACATGCAAAGAAGATTAATTAACGCACTGGAGCATCTACGTTTAGAATACGATGGAACAGTCAGGAGTTCATCTGGAGACATAATTCAATTCAAATACGGTGAAGATGGTGTCGACCCGGCTAAAAGCGACCATGGAAAAGCTGTGAACGTAAGCCGACTAATTGAACAGATAAAAATTGCAATGAGGAGGGGCACACCAGCATCAGCTGAATACGTTAAGAAACTGTTGAAAGAGGCTGAAGACCCACTTTCACCATTACTCATAAAGGAGCTAAGGCGAGCTTTGACAAAAACAAGGCTAACTAGGGCTGGTGTAGAAAAGGCAATAAGACTAACGGTTGAGCGTTATAAGCATGCTTTAATGGAGCCAGGTGAAGCAGTAGGCATAGTTGCAGCTCAGTCAATAGGTGAACCAGGCACACAGATGACCCTTAGAACATTTCACTATGCAGGAGTTAGAGAGCAAAACGTAACCTTGGGACTGCCTAGATTGATAGAAATTGTTGACGCGAGAAAAATGCCATCTACTCCCATCATGACTATATACCTAACTAAAAAATACAGAAAAAGCAAGGAAGCCGCAACAGAAATCGCCCGCAACATAATTCACACAACGATGGAAGATCTAGCACAAGCGATCTATGAAGACCCCATAAGAGAAGAAATTGTGGTGGAACTCAGCAAAACAATGATGGAAGATAGAAGAGTGACACTGGAGGAATTGAAGAATCTGCTAAAAATACCAGGCTGTACGACGAAGGTTAGGGGTAACCGGGTTCATATAAAACCGGAAGAAGCTGAAAAGCTTAAAAAGCTACTCCCAAAAGTTTCCTCCTTCCACGTTAAAGGAGTGCCTAAGACAAACCGTGTGTTGGTCACAGAAGAAAGTGGGGAATGGGTCATAAGAACAGACGGGTCTAACCTCCCCAAAGCTTTAGAAGTTCCTGCGGTAGAAGCGTCACGAACAACAACAAATAATGTTCATGAAATAGCTAAGGCTCTCGGAATAGAAGCCGCTAGGAACGCTTTAATAAACGAGGCTAGAAGCGTTTTGGAGGAACAAGGTTTAGATGTTGACATCCGCCATGTAATGCTTGTTGCGGATATTATGACATCCACAGGTGAGGTGCAGCAGATAGGTAGGCATGGAATAAGCGGTAAGAAGTCAAGCGTTTTAGCTAGAGCCGCCTTCGAAATAACAGTTCCAAACATTGTTAATGCATCCGTCAAGGGGGAAAGCGACCCATTGGATGGTGTGACCGAAAACGTGATAGTAGGTCAATCTATACCGATCGGTACAGGACTAGTTGAACTATTCATGTCAACATCTAGGTTGAAGAGGAAAAATAAATGATAGATATAGATAAGGCCATTTCAACAGTTGTGAAAACAGGTAAAGTATCCTTGGGCGCTAAGTCAGCCATACAGAGTGCAAAAACGGGAAAAGCGAAACTAATAATTTCTGCGGCTAACTGTCCTCAAAACGTACGTGAAGACATAGAATACTACTGCAAGCTTTCGAATATTCCACTGATTGTCTACAAGGGTTCATCCATAGACTTGGCTGCTGTATGCGGCAAGCCCTTTATTATTTCAGCGTTAAGTATAAAAGAGCCCGGTGATTCAGAGGTTCTCAGATTAACAAAAAAGGCGGAGCAAGAGGATTCCTACGGAGGAACTGAATGACAAGCGGAATAAAATTCACAACCAAAGAAATGCGATATATATCATTGTTTGAGAGTGTAACAGGGGCGAACGTAAAAGACTGCATAGTCGATGATGAACAGAGCCGTATAGTCTTCGTTGTTAAGCAGGGCGAGGTAGGAATGGCAATTGGAAAAGGTGGGAGAAACATACACACTTTGGAAAAAATGACAGGTAAGAAACATGAAATAATCGAATATTCAGAAGAGCCAGCGCAATTTATCAGAAATGCTTTGAAACCAGCAGTAGTTAAGGAGGTTCGCATAACAGAAAGACCTAACGGGAAAACAATAGCAGTCGTAGCGGTTAGCCCAGGTGATAAGGGCGTTGCCATAGGGAAAAATGGAAGGAATGCTGAAAGGCTTCGCTTATTGGCTAAGAGATACTTCCAAATACAAAACGTAAGTATAACGTAAGTCTTCAAGAGACAGAGAATGATGAGGAAGCGAGTATTAGCGGCTTACGCATTTTTTTTCTTGTTTATGTTGGTCAATTCGGTTAGTGCGGAGGAAGAACCTTTCGTGGATAAGTTCTTGGGCAGTCCCTTGTTTGTTCTCGCAGCAGTAATTATCATTGATATCATAGCGTTCATTTATCATAAAATAAGGAGATAAGCGCTTTTTAGGTCTCAGTGCTTAGCACAAGATCTATGAGGGCTTTCTGGTTAACTTCAGTATGGGTTCTCCAATCCAAATATAATTGGTCGTTTTCATCCTGTACTAAATATCCGTAGCGAATGTACCTATCAACATTTACTCCAACTTTCCATTTTGGCAGTTTATCCTGCAGTAGTTCTTCAACTTCTTTTCGCGGAGCCTTTCCCTTCTTAGAGATTATATAAGCAATTGTTGTTGCCAGTCCTGCGAGATCGTCAATTCGCCAACCAATCATCTTAGCTTCTTTGGGTGTTAACTCTCCTCTCAATGTTATGCAGAACCTAGCTTTGTTCAACTGGTCTAGAGTTGGTTTTCCAACTGGTTTTTCTCCTTCAAAAACCGTTTTCACCTGTAAATCGAGAGGTTTCAGGTGCTTATCTAGAATCTTCAGAACCGTTGGATAGTCTGAGCCTAACGCTCTGCGAAGCTCCCATCCCTTCACTCCAGGCTTTCTGTGCCTTCGATAGAAGAGCAGATGAACCGCCCTCTTGATTTTGTTTGTGTAATAAGCTTTCCTTCTACTCACTCCAGCTCATCTCTCTTCCATTTCATCCAATCTTCTGCTGTGACGGCTATGGGTATTGAAACCAACTGCTTTTCTCCAATTTCAGTCAAAGGTTTTTCGTAGGGTTTGATGAATATTTCTTCTTCTAAGGGGTGAATTTCCAACGTTGCGTAACCATATGTGACCAAGAAACTTGTCATGAAGGCTTTGTGCACAGTCACCTCGTAGGTTTCTGCTCCAATAAAGTCCCAATATCGAATTTTGCCGTCCTTACCTTTCTCTCCGACATTTCTCCTTAATTCTCGCCAGAAATCTTCGAGTTCCTCTGAAAACGCTTTATCCCGCAAGATTCTCTGCCTTATCAACTCTTCTCTTGTTGCAGGGCCTGTTTCACTCTTTTCAGGAGAAAATTCTTTCCACCTTTCATCTAGTGGAAGCAAGCTTTTCCAATATTTGATTCCCTCTGCTAAGCTGTGAAGCGAAATCTGTTCCAATTGAACTGTTGGATGCCAAGCGTCCAAGAAAATGTTAACAATACCCTCTTTGCCTATTCGTGTTAGTTTATCCTCTAGAAGGAATGGATCTGTATAAAGGGATGTTGAACGGTGTTTAACCCACTCACTTTGAAGCTTTATTACCGAGGCTAAATGATGGATGGTTTCAGCGTCTAAGCATAGGTCCTCCGATAGTTCCCATTGTGGGAAATATTCCTTAATCACACTTATGACTTCATCAACATTTACGAGAAATGGATTTAGAGAACGTTCCTCCACAGACTTGCACGTTTCAATTATTCTTCGAAGCTGTTCTCTTCCAAGTTTTCGAGTTCTCTTGGACTGCATTAGGCAACCCCTCTGATTATCGATTTTCCTTCAATGTTCTGCACTGTAATTATGTTCACTTCTTCTTCTGTGAAGGTTATCTGGCTGGGTGTAAGAACTACATATTGAGCGTTTGCATCTTTAACTGTTGAAATGAGCATCTTCGCGATTATTTCACGGTTTTTAGGGTCCATGTGAACGTCGTATTCGTCAACGGCACGGAAGGGTGAACGGACATGTTGCTGCAAAGCTAATAGGAAGCTTATGGTTGCTGTTGTTCTTTCTCCACCACTTTGTGTGTAAGCATTAAGTGGAACTGGTTTGCTGCCTTTAAAGCCTACGAGAATTCCCAGTCCTGCAGCCTCTATATCATGTTCGTTGATGAGTCTGACCTGTCCAACGGCTTGAGCTTGCGCGAGAATTTTTTGATATTGTAGGCTCACTCGGTCTAGAAGGCTTTGGATTACTGTTCGCCAAGCCCGCATCCTTGTTTTAACTTCTTCTAATGCTTTCTCACGGTTTTCAGCAACCAGTCTTGCTTTTTTCTTCAACTCTAAGTAAAGATTTGAATAGGATTCATACATACGTTCTATGTCCTCAGAAACATCTGAAAGAGCTGCTAAATATCCGTCTGTAACCCTAGCCTCGTCAAGAATTTCGCTAACGCTTTTTATTACTGCAATTCTTGGTCCTGTTTGCCCCGCTTTTTCGAGGTCTTCATCCAAGTAGGTCTTTGCGTCTTTCAGTTCTCTTTCCATTTTTGCAAGTTCAATTTTTGCGTTTTTTTCACGATACTGAAGAAGTGCCAACCTAATTCTATTCTCTAAAACATTACTGTTAACTTTCTCAACTTCTTCTTCTAGATTTTCCATTGTTTTTTTGTTTTCATCTATCTTTGGGTTCAGTTTTGAAAGTTGCTGATTAGAGTTTTGTATCATTTCCTTCAGGTTTTCACTTTTCAGAAGCTTGAAAGGTTCCGAAAGAACTTCCTCAAAGCCTTGGTTTATTAATGGAGACGGGTTTCCGCTTTGAATTGCATTCTCCAGCATTGTGGTTTCTTTTAGCAGTTGCTCGCATAGGTATATTGTTGAATCACTTGTGGCTTTCTCACGCTCAAGGCTTAAACGGTCACCAAAGAGTCTTTTCCATTCATCTTTTTGTTTTCCAAGCTGGTTTCGCTGAATTTGAAGCTCGCCCGTTACTGCTCTGGTTTCGTCTTCTATCTGATTTAGAATAATCTGTTCTTTCCTGTTCTTTTCTTCTAATCCCTTAACTATGTTTTCTCTTCTCACTGCTTCTGCCCAGGCAAGTTCCCTTTCTAAGAATCTCCGTTTAGTTTGCAGCTGCTTTTTCTCTTGATATTTATCATATTGTTCTCTCCAATAGCTGAGTGTCTGTTCAGCCGATTCTAGGAGCTTGCTTATTGAACTATCTTGGCTTGATATGCGTGTCAGCTTCTTTCGAGCCTTTAGAACATTTTCTCGGTAGGATTCAAGTCCAACGGCGGCTTCAACCATCTTCAACTTTTCCTGTGGAGGAAGCACAGTGAATTGCTCAACCATGTTCTGATGCATGATGATAAGCATGTTATCAGGGTCGACTCCCAATCTAGCTAGGAGCCTTTCAACTTCAGCTTTTGTAGCTGCCCTATTTTCAAGGGCAAACCAGTATTTACCGTCCCGTCTTAGACTACGCGTGAGGAAAATCTGGTCTTTTCTAAACTTGGGAACGGGTCTACGCTCACCTTTCTTGGCGTTATTTAGAACCAATGTGACGCGGGCTTGATCTGTCCCCCAACGTATTAAATCACTCAATTTTTTAGAACGTTCAGTGTAGGATTGTCCCAAAGCCACGGAGATAGCCAGCAAAAGCGAGGATTTTCCTGAGCCGTTGGGTCCGCAAATTACGTTTACGCCTGGTTTAAACGGTACTCTGGCATATTCGTAGCTCATGAAGTTTTCTAGGATTACCTCTTGAATCAGCATTAAGTAGTTGCCTCTTCAGCGTAGTAATAGAGTTAAAAATCCATTATTAAAACAATTAGGCTGGGTTTATGCTTAAAAAGTGTTGTTTCCAGTCGAAGTTTAGGGATAGGAGTTGCGTTAAATCTGCAAAGAATTATCTGTTTGAAGAAGCGGAGAAACACGCGAGAGAGATGGGCCCCTGAAAGAGCTGGAATTGATGAATTTACATTATTGAAATGATTCTTCATGGTTGAAAGTGAATGGAAACATAAAAGATAGAGATAGGTAAACAGTGTGAGAAAGAATCCTAAATTTCTTAAGTGACTACAGTATACTGAGAGCTCTAGGTGCTAAGCTTATGGTTGTTGCTGGAAAAATCTTTAGGCTTGTTGAACCGCTTTCACTGGGTGAAGCAGCGTCTAGGCTTGAGGGATATCGCACTGAAGAGTCTTATGAGGAAGGTGACTACAAGTTTGCGCTTGTAACTGAGGTTGTGGGGCTCTTGCCGAAGGAAAACATGCTTAGAGGAGTTTACTCGCATGACCACGTGATTAATGTTTTCCATAGAGGCAAAGTCATGCCTTTACCGCGAACTGTTGAAGCGCTCTTCAGCTTTGCTGAACATGAAGGCGTCACGTTTTTGAGTATAGTAGAGAAGAAACGTTTGGCCAATTTTATGGCAAACAAGCTCAGCGAAATTCTATTCGACAAAGTAGGCGACATAGTGGAAGCTAGAATCTCTCCTGAAACATTGAAGGAATTCCACGTAAGAAACAGAGA
>DAOVMU010000103.1 GCA_030630585.1 Candidatus Bathyarchaeota archaeon
CTAATGTGGAAGTTATAGCTGGACCAGGATGCCCAGTTTGTATCGTACCTGCTTCAGAAATTGACGAAGCTATAAAGTTGGCATTGAAAGGTATGGTTGTTACGTGTTTTGGCGATGTTCTACGGGTTCCAGGTTCAAAAAGGTCTCTTTTAGATGCTAAAGCTGAAGGTGCCGATGTCCACGTCGTTTATGGTGTGGGTGATGCGGTTAAAATGGCTGAAAAGGAAGCACGTAAAGAATTCGTTTTTTTCGCAATAGGTTTTGAAACGACAGCTCCTTCAACAGCTGTTGAAGTTATGAAGCACCCGCCTGAAAACTTTAGTTTTCTTGTTTCTCATCGTCTTATTCCTCCGGCTATGAAGCTCTTGGTAGAGATGGAAGATCTGAGCTTAAACGGTTTTATTGCTCCCGGTCACGTTAGCACCATTATTGGGGTCAAGCCTTACGAGATTTTTCCAAAGCATTATTGTATGCCGACTGTTGTTGCCGGTTTTGAACCCTTAGACATTTTGTTCAGCGTCTACATGATTTTGAAACAGCTACGTATGTGCAAACCGCGCTTAGAAAACGAGTACAGGCGAAGTGTCCACTCTGAAGGCAACGTTAAGGCTCAGGAACTAATGACAGAAGTTTTCGAAGTGACGGATGGCAATTGGCGCGGACTCGGCATAATACCAACCTCAGCTCTTAAGCTTCGTGAAGAATATGAAAAATATGATGCACATTTGAAGTATGGCGTGGAGATTGAAGAGAGCGTAGATATACAGCCTGGCTGTAAATGTCACCTTGTAATAATTGGGAAGATTAGACCCACTGAATGTCCCTTGTTTATGAGAACGTGCAATCCGCAGAAGCCCGTGGGTGCATGCATGGTAAGCAGTGAAGGAACATGCCGGATATGGGCTAGAGCTTCAAAATCTGCTTAGCATATTCTTGGCACTGGGTCTCCTACAGGTCTGCTAATGATTCTTTTTCCACCCACTACTGTTTGCATCGCTACACCTGCAAAGTCTGCTGTAGCTTCACCGATTATTTCCGCGTTTTTTCCCTCTTCGGTCGTTCTCAGAAGGTGCAGAGTTTCTTCAGCTTTTTCCCTTACTACGCCTATAACCACTTTACCTTCATTCCCGATTTCAAGCGGATCCAATCCCAACATTTCGCATGCTGCTTGCACATCTTTTCTAACTGGAATCATATCCTCATGGATTAGTATGCCCACCTGTGATTTTTCACTGAACTCGTTCAAAGCGTCTGCTAGCCCGCCTCTTGTTGGGTCTTTCATTGCAACTATACCCCCGACTTCCCCGAGCAAACGTTGAATTAGGCAGTTTAATGGTTGAACGTCTGATTTTATGTTGCTTCCGAAGCTTAGTCCCTCTTGGGCAGACAACACAGCTACTCCGTGGTCGCCAATCGTACCGGACAATACTATTTTGTCGCCAGCTCGTAGGTTTGAGTCTAGAACCCACCTCGCTTTAAGATTGCTTCTGAATTTTCGGATAACTTCGAAGTTTTTCTCCAAGGCAGCAGTTCTTCTGCCAATTCCAGAAGTGTTTATGATGCAACCGCCTAGACTTCCTTTTTCCACAACTTTTGTGTCACCAGTAACGATGCTTACACCAGCTTTTAGACATGTCTGCTGCATACTAGCTAGAATACGTTCGAAATCAGCCAAAGACAACCCTTCTTCTAAAACAAACCCGCAAGCTAAAGCATAAGGTTCAGCGCCTAAAACTGCGATGTCGTTCACTGTGCCAGCCACAGCTATACATCCGATGTCTCCACCCGCAAAGAAAATCGGCTTAACCGCGTGCGAATCACTTTTGAAAACGATGTCATTTATGACGGCTGCGTCATCCAAGGCTTCAAGCGGCACTTCAATGTTAGCTGTAGCACCAAAATATTTCACTATATAATTCTTGACTAAACTGTGCATGACTGTTCCGCCAGCGCCATGCAACATTGTGATGTGCCCATTCTTAACATTCAATTGTTTTCACCAGTATAGATAATAACGAAACACATTCTTTCTTGAATCTCTTTCTATCATAACACTATTCTTAAATAGGCTTCAATCTAGGCTGTTACTATGCACGAATGGGCTTTAGCTGAAGCAGTAATCTCCACAGTTTCTCAAATTACAGAAAAGGAACAACTAAAGGAAGTCTTGGAAGTTAAAATAAAGGTCGGAGAACTGCAACAAATAGAACTGGACATACTCGAATTTGCGTTATCGCAGCTCAAAACTCCAAAGTTAAAAAACGTGAAATTCAACATACAAACAGCAAAAGCAGAACTTAAGTGCAGATATTGTGGACATAAATGGATTTTCAGAAAAGAAAAAATGAACGAAGAAATAGCAGAAGCCATACACTTCGTTCCAGAAATCGCCCATGCATATGTTAAATGTCCAAAATGCGGCAGCCCGGACTTTGAAATTCTAGAGGGACGAGGAATATGGCTTGAAAGCATAAAAGGAGCGAAATAGCACGGTTGACCCAAGGATAAGCATAATTGAGGAAAGGTTGAAAGGAGTAAACAATGTAGTCGCTGTTTCAAGCGGCAAAGGAGGCGTTGGCAAAAGCCTAATCGCATCCACACTGGCCGTAATACTAGCACGAAAGGGGTACAAAGTAGGTCTTTTCGACCTGGACTTTACAAGTCCGTCAACTCATGTTATCCTAGGCGCAGAAGGCTTACAACCTAAAGAGGAAAAGGGCATAATCCCACCTGAAGTTCACGGAATAAAGTACATGTCAATAGTTTACTATTCTGGTGAACATGCTGTGCCCCTCAGAGGAGCAGACATTTCCAACGCGCTGATAGAGCTGTTTGCAATAACAAGGTGGAACACCTTAGATTTCTTGATAATAGATATGCCTCCCGGAATAAGTGACGCAACCTTGGACATCATTAGATTTGTAAAAAAAGTAAAATTTCTCGTAGTCACAACGCCTTCTCAGCTAGCCTTTGAAACTGTCAGAAAACTGTTAGACTTGCTTTCGGAATTGGGAATCAACGTAGTAGGCGTTGTTGAAAACATGAAAATGAAAGAATCTCAGTTTATCAAACAGCAAGTTGAAGGGAGAGGCATAACATTTTGGGGAGAAACACCCTTTGATATAATGGTAGAAGAAGCCATAGGAAATGTAAAGAAGCTGTTGACAACAGAATTTGGCAGCATATTAGAAGAGCTTGTCGCGAAAAACTTGAAGTAATCTGCTTAACCTACTTTTTGCTCATTAGGTATTCGTGTATTGCTTTTGCTGCTTTTTTGCCTGCACCCATGGCGCTTATGACTGTGGCTTGGCCTGTTACTATGTCTCCTCCTGCGTAGACACCTTGGATGCTTGTTTTTCCGTTTTCATCTGTTACTATTGTGCCCCATTTTGTTACTTGTAAGCCTTTGGTAGTCTGTTGTATTATTGGGTTTGGTGTCCTTCCAATGGCGATTATGACTGTATCAACATCCATAGTGAACTCTGAGCCTTCGATGGGTACGGGTCTTCTCCTTCCGCTTGCGTCTGGTTCTCCCAAACGCATCCTTATGCACTCCATGGCTTTAACCCAACCCCTCTCGTTGCCTATGAACCTTCTCGGATTCGTCAAGAACTCAAGGACTACGCCCTCCTCCTCAGCGTTCTCAACCTCCTCAGCCCTGGTAGGCATCTCCGCCCTGGACCTCCGATAAACAATCTTCACCTCCTTTGCACCCAGCCTCAAGGCACATCTAGTTGAGTCCATAGCCGTATTGCCCCCTCCAATGACAGCAACCTTCTCGCCGACAAAAATAGGTGTATCACACCTCGGAAAATCATAAGCCTTCATAAGATTGACACGAATCAAAAATTCATTAGCTGAGTAAACCCCACAAAGGTTTTCACCCGGAATCCGCATGAAACGCGGCAGCCCTGCACCAGTCCCTATAAAAGCTGCATCAAACCTGTCAAGCAACTCACCAATCGTGTAAAGCCTCCCGATCAACGCATTCATCTTCATCGTCACACCCAACTTCTTTATGTACTCAGCTTCAGCTTCAACAATTTTTTTCGGCAACCGAAACTCCGGAATCCCATAAATGAGAACCCCGCCAGGTTTATGCAAAGCCTCAAAAACCATTACCCCATGACCAAGCTTAGCTAAATTCGCTGCAACAGTCAAACCAGCAGGCCCGGCGCCGACAATTGCCACCCTTTTTCCTGTAGTATCAGGCTTTTCTGTGATCTGTAACCCTCGCTCTCTTTCCCAATCAGACACAAACCTCTCCAGTCTACCAATGGAAACTGGGTCTCCGATCTTTCCCATCGTACAACTCGCTTGGCACTGCTCTTCTTGGGGGCAAACCCTGCCGCAGATGGCAGGAAGACTATTCTTCTCCTTAACCTTCCTTATCGCTTCGGCAAATCTTTTTTCCTTGATCAATTGTATGAAAGCTGGAATGTCCACCTCAACAGGGCATCCCTGTACGCATGGAGCCTTTACACACTGCAAACATCTCTCAGCTTCAGCCACAACCTGCTCCACTGTGTAGCCCTGTGCGACTTCGTTGAAGTTGCGAGTGCGTTCCTCAGGGTCTTGCTTAGGCATAGGAACAACTTCTTTCTTGATTTCGGGTTTAGGCTTGCTCATAGGTTCCCTCCTCTTTCCTCCTGCAATACAAAGGCAAGCTTCTCTTGAGGCGTAAACATCTTCAGCCGAGACATCAACTCTTCAAAATCCACTAGATGCCCATCAAAATCAGGACCGTCAACACAAGCAAACAGTGTTTTACCACCGACGGTTACTCTACACGCTCCACACATTCCCATACCATCAACCATTATCGGAATCAAATTGACAATCGTAGGTATACCATGGGAGCGAGTGAGCTCTGAAACTACTTTCATAGTCACAACAGGTCCCATAACTATCACACGGTCAGTCTTCGTCTTCTTGAGCAATTCTTTGAGAAAGTCTAACCCTTTGTAGCCCTTTGTCCCATCATCCGTGGCCACATAAAGCTCATCACATACATTCCGCATCTCATCTTCAAAAATTAGGTGGCTTTCAGTTCTAGCACCGATAACGCCGATCACTTTGTGGGCTGCTTCATGAAAAGCCTTAGCCTGAAAATGTAAGGGAGCCGTCATTACTCCGCCGCCTACGCACAATACAGTTCCAAATTTCTCGATTTCCGCAGGTTTTCCCAGCGGACCCAGTAAGTCTAAGATGTAATCTCCTTTCTTTAGGGTTCCAAGCTGTTTCGTTGATTTTCCAACTTCGTGACAGACCACAGTTATTGTCCCTTTTTCAACATTCGCCCCAGCGATGGTGAGCGGTATCCTTTCTCCATTCTCGTCTATTCTCAGGATTACGAATTGTCCTGGTTTGGTTTTCGCGGCTGTTTCTTTAGCTGAAAACTCAAATAGGTTAATTTGGGGAACCAGCTCCCGTTTTGTTACTATTTCATGCAGGTTAGTCGCCTCCCTTAACCCTTGAAGGATTTGGTCCAAGTTCCCTTATTTTATCTACAAAATTTGTCATCATGGATGCAAATTTCTGTCCTTCAGACGATGAGGCAAAACCTATTTCGAGTCGTTCAGGGTTTATGCCGAGGGCTTCTAAGGATTTTTTCATCACGTCAACTCTGTCTTTAGCCTTCACATTACCGTCTATGTAATGGCAGTCGCCGATAAGGCATCCCGTTACGATAACACCGTCAGCGCCGTTCCGAAAAGCCTTTAAAATATGAAGTACGTCCACCCTGCCGCTGCAGGGAACCCGTATTATTCGAATGTTCGGCGGATACTGAATTCTTAAAACACCCGCAAGATCAGCAGCACCGTAAGAACACCATTGACAAGCAAAACACAACACTATAGGCTCGAAGCTTTC
>DAOVMU010000069.1 GCA_030630585.1 Candidatus Bathyarchaeota archaeon
CTTCGGAGATGGGGTTCAGAGTTATGTTTGCTGGGCAAGGTGCAGACGAGCTTTTCGGAGGTTATAAGCGATACTTAAATGATTATCTGCGTTATGGCGAAGAATTTGTGCAGAAAACGATTTTCAACGACATTGCAAGAATGCATGAAAACAACTTTGAAAGGGACAGCAAAATCTGCAGCTTCCACAACACAGAACTTCGCCTGCCCTTTGCAACATACGGGTTAACAGAATTCGCTGCAAGCCTTCCGTTACAATTAAAGATAGAGTCGCCGAATGACCAGTTAAGAAAACAAGTGTTGCGAAAGGTGGCGAAAGACTTGGGACTGCCGCATTTCATAGTAAACAAGCCGAAAAGGGCGATACAATACACGACTGGCGTGAACAAAGTAGTTAAAAGACTGGCTAGAAAGAAGGGATTTTCTACTAAAGAGTATTTAGAGAGAATGTTTCAAACAGTTTTCAAGGGGGTTGTGGGAGATGACGACAGGCGTGGTTTTTTCACCTGTGTATTATCGGCATAACCCGGGCAAAGGTCATCCCGAATCTGCAAGGCGTCTCCGCACTATCGTTAGAGAACTGAAGAAAAGTAAACTCCAAGGTGTTGGAAATTGGCGGTTTGTCGAGCCCGAAAAAGCTCGTTTAACGGATGTGGAACTCGTCCACGGTATAGAATACATTGAATTTGTGGAGAGTGTATGCAGGTTAGGAGGAGAACCTCTCGATGCGGAAGGAGATACTGTTGCTTGTCAGGAAAGTTTTGAGGTTGCCCTTTATGCTGTTGGCGGAATCTTGAAAGCTGTTAACCTAGTAATGGAAGAAAAATTCGAGAATGCCTTCGCCTTGGTTCGACCCCCAGGACATCATGCTGGGAAATATCTTGCATGTGGTTTCTGCATCTTTAACAACATTGCCATAGCCGCCAAACACTTACTCAAGAAATTCAGGTTACAGAAGGTTCTAATACTAGATGTAGATGCTCATCACGGAAACGGTACACAAGAAATCTTTTACGAAACCAACAAGGTCTTATACGTAAGTTTGCATGAAGATCCTCGAGTTTTTCCAAGAAAGGGTTTCATAGGTGAAATTGGTGAGGGAAAAGGTTTAGGTTACAATGTGAACATTCCTCTGCCATTCAGAACAAGCGACCCAATCTATTTAGAGGCAATAAGTGAGATTGCAGAGCCTATAATACGAAAGTATAAGCCGCAATTTATGCTTGTATCTGCTGGTTTTGACGGGCATTACACGGATCCTGTAGGAGATCTTTTCCTGTCCGCCTTGTGTTACCAACAGGTTTATGAAAAAATAGTTAGTTTGGCTTCAGAAATATGTGAAGGAAGACTTGTATCAGTACTTGAGGGAGGATACAGCCTAAATTTTGTTGGAAAAATGGCAGTTGCAACTGTTGCAGAGATGAGCGGAACACCTTATTATGTAGAAGACAAGATTCCCACAACTGAAAAGTGCACTGAGAAGCAAGGTGAAAAAGTGATAAAGGAAGTGAAGCAGGTTCAGAAGGCTTTCTGGAATATATAAATAGCTACTTTAGGAACAAGGAGGGCGCAACGGCAGAGTTATTCAATTACTTGTATAGCACTTTCTGGACATTGGGCTTCACAGGCTCTGCAAACCAAGCATTCTTCAACTTTCACAGGAACGGACTTCTCGTCCTTAATCTCGAAAACTTCCACAGGGCACGTCTCCACACATGACCCACATCCAGTGCATTTCTCATTATCAACTATGATTTTCACCATTTTTTTCTTCCCCTTCAATCAGAGTCTCATGAATCCTAAGCAACAAAATAAAAATCTTTGGGTTTGCTAGTGAATTTCTTCACGTAGCCCTATGAGAATTTCGTTAACTACTGTTTCAGCTTTCTCTTTTCGCCGCTCATAATCTGCACGAAGTTTGCGGTAAGCCCCTAGTGAAAGTTCTCCTCTGCGGTGACGTGCCTCAATACTCTCAACGTTCGCTTCAACTTCACTAATCTCAGTTTCCACAACCTCAAGTCGCCGCATCAAATCTCCATATTGTCTTCGAGCCCCGCTCAATTTCTCCTTCAAATCAGTTAGATTCCTAGACAAAACATTAAGACGTGCTTCCAAAGTTCTTCTTCGCACTTTATACCGACGTCTCGGGATCTTTCCTTTTTGCGCCCTTGTCTTAAGAGATTCAATATCCAAAAGTACTTTCCTTTTCTTCGCATACAAGTCAACAAAGGATTTAATGTCCTTCGAACCAAGTCTCACTGCTACTCTGGAGACAGTAACAGGAATTGGGACCTTACGTCTCCTCCAAACAACAGCTACTGCACATCCAACAACCACTAAAGCCCACATCCATAATGTAGGACGGAAAGACAACCATAAAAGGTCGTATTCATACTCGATTTCAACGATAAAGCTATCCAACCAAAGTACGCCTTGCCTGTTTATGGTCAACCTTTCCTGAAAAACATCTCTCGTTACACTGTAAGAACCACCAACCGAATCTTTTTCGAAGCTTAACATCTTAGCACCTTCAGGTAACACAAAAGTCACGGATGACCGGTTAACATAGTAATTCAAATGTTGGAACAACAGAAATCTGAAATCAAAGCTTTTAGGTCCTCCTTGCTCAATGTAGCCTTCACTGGGCAAATAATATCTAACGGTGAAAACATCAGATCCCTCAATTCTCAAAGGTGACGTAAAAGTAACTTTGTACCCGTCTGCTTGTTCAATTTCACCTATTTCCAATTTCCTTCCAAGTTGATCATGCGCACTTGGGCGAGAGGCATTCTGAGGTAAGATTATCTCAATGGAACCAATTTCATTGGAAGCTTGGTTTGTAATACGGTAGGTGTCTGAACATTCTACCTCACCCGTTCCGCTTATTCTTATCTCACGTTCCAGTTCTTCTATGTCCACTATTTGTATCGCATCATCAGTTGACAAAAAGGCCACCTTTGCAGTCAAACCGGTGAAAGCGGGCAAATCCTCCTGCTGATATGCAAGGTCCACAGTCCCACCCATATATGTTGACTGCTCTGGCAAAAGAATTGAAACGCTACAGCTCTTCACGTCTTTGGTTAGGCTGGGATATTTTGGAAAATCCAAGATGTATTGGCTCGCATTACTGGGGTTTTGCGTAAGAAGGCTGTTTGAGAGCAAAAATCCAACAGAGAAAACCTGTGGTGTCCCTTGTGAAAAGTTTATTCTTACGCCATAGAAGCCAACGCGATCTTCCAAAGGGACATTGAGACACACTGGAAAATCAGCAGTTGCGTTATAAGCTACACATCGAACAACGTGTAAGCCATATTCATATGGAAATCCTATGAGAAAATCGGATACTGAACCGTTTATTTGTATGGTATCATTTATGAACATGTAACCATCATACATGATCTCTACTTTATGATTCACTTCTTTTATGGTGTATTCATTGTTTTCGGCTTTAACATTCCTTGTGAAGGCTGTTAAGGAGATAGAAATCAATATGGCGATAACCAGAGTGAACGTTAAGGCTTTTTCCTTCATGCTTTCTGTCCGTCCAATTTCGGTGTCTTTTGGCTTTCTATCTATTGACAAGCCCATTTATTTACTTTTAGAATAGTTCCGATTGTAAACGTGGTCTTCACCGTAAGACTTGAATTATCAAAAGGATCAGTTGGTGTTCCACATGTTAAGTGTAGTTGAAGGGATTTGATATTATCTTGTGACCTCATTCAAAGACATTTAACCGTTGAAAAGCTGGTTGGTCGCCGGATCTCACGGTCAAGTTTAGGGTTGTTATTGTCCATCGTTTTTGAAATAGTAGTTTTCTTCTTTTCTAGGTCCGAAACTTTGCACGCCTTTCTCTTTGAGTTGTTTCCTGAGTTTTTCTGCGTATTGCTTGTCTATTTCTCCTCTTTCCTCCATGTAATTGATTATTCCTTCGGCTTGTTCATTCGTATCGCATCGCCGAATAAAGTCTACTACGTCTGGCGCGTAGTAGAAGAATCTTTTGGAGGCTGCTTTTTCTCCGGTCTGGACGTTCGTTCTCACGGAGTTTATTGCAACTTTGTGTTTACTAGATTCTAGTTCCTTAGAAAGGTTTGGAAAGAGTTTTTTAAACGTTTTTTTGTCGGGTTTCACAGGGGCACCTTCAGTTCTGGCGATGCATTCCCACTTTCATGTATTGAGAACCGCGTATTTAAGCCTCTTTGAATTGGCTTTTAGCACCAGTTTGGGACAAACTTTTTGGCTGGGTTTTCTTGAAGTATCTTTTCCAATTCTTGTAGGCGAAGACCAGCTTTTGCGTCTCCATATATTTCACATGTCTCTTCACAATCAGCTTCTTCGGGGCTTCGGACAATTATTTCAGCTCTTTCTTTTGATGACAATTCTAAATAGATGTGAAAGGATGTTTTTTTCAGTCCGTCTTTCGTTACGGCAATCCGCTCAGTTCGCACAATCCTGAGGTTGTTTTGTTTTATCACTTCTAGTGTGCCATTTGGTTCATCATGGTATATGGTTATATCGATGTCGCTTCCACGGTGTATTGTTCCACGCCAGACACTTCCAATCAAGACTGGATAATAGAGCTTTAGAATCTTCATCAGCTTTAGAGCTTGTTTGCGCATCTCAACTAGACGTTTTTTCCTTGCCGCACCTTCGTTTTCCTCGGCTATCCTGTCAAATTCAATGGCAACTTCAAAATTTGCTGGAAGAAAGCGCACTCCAAGAGTTTCTGCAGCCTTTAACTTAGCCTGTTTATATTCTTTTTCAACCCCAAAATACAGGAGGTTAGCGGCTTCTCTCGCAACCTTTTTTCTCAAGCTTAGCGGATCGCTGGAACTTAAAAATTCGCCCATGAAAGCTCAGGCTTCAACATTTTGACTATTCATCATTTTTTCGTATAATGCGATTGTTTTTTCAGCTATTTTGTCCCATGTGAATTCGTTCAGGACTCTACGTCTACCGTTTTTTCCAAGCCATTCAATTCTCTCAGGATTTTCCAAAGCGCTGGTTATGCCCCAAGCGATGTCCGCAGGATCGCTGGGGTTGACGTGATAGCCGCATTGCTCATCGCCACATGGAATAACTATCTCTCGCATTCCGCTAATGCCTGCTGCTCCAACGACTACTGGACGTTCCATGCTCATGGCTTCCAGAACAACTATCCCGAATGGTTCGTAGAGGCTGGGGAAAACTGCAATGTCACAGGCAGCATAATGACGGATTCGTTCTTCTTCCGGGACAAATTCAAAGCGGAACTTCACACAATCCTCCAGCTTCATGGTTCTAACCAAGTTAACTAGGTACTCTTGAAGGTCGCCTAAACCTACGATGACGAGTCTTGCGTTAGGTTTTTTCTGTAAAACACGGGGCATGGCCATTATGAGTCTGTCGACTCCTTTGACACCTACGAGTCTCCCAATGAACAAAATCATTAGATCTTCGTCCTTGATGCCGTAAGATTCTCTAAGCTGTTTGATCTTCTCCAAGTTTACCGTTTCCATGTTGTATTTCTGTTGGTCAACGCCATTGTAACACACTTGGATTCTGTCTCTTGGAAAGCCAAGCTTTATCAATTCATCCTTCATGGCGTATGAAACTGTCACAATTAGGTTCGCCGAGTTCGCGCCGTGAAGCTCGATGTTGCTTACGACTTCTGAGCCGTTTCCAAGAGTTCTTCCCTTCTCTGTGGAATGAACGTGAAATGCGAAGGGTAACCCAAGCTCCTTTTTAATTGTTATTCCAGAAATGGCGGAAAGCCAGTCATGTGCGATTATGATGTCGTATTTGAAGTCTTCTTTTCTGATGAGTTCGTTGACGAGTTTTGAAGCGCTTAGGTAGTTGTAGATGAGGATTTTAGAGAACAGCTGGATGCCTCTACCCCATTTCTTAACATCTTCAGCAAGTACATCCGGCAGTGAATCAGAAATATCGATGTGCAAAGGACGATGAATCTCTATACCTCGCCAAATCTCCCGCGTTGGAAGACTGCGAGCGTCATCATTCATTGTGAAAACAGTAACATCATGGTCCATTAAAACAAACTTTCGTGTAATTTCCGCTGCGTAGGTTCCTAACCCACCAACAATTTTTGGTGGGTACTCATAGACAAGCACAGCTATCTTCATATGATTTTCACATCTTACACCGTTTTTAAGCTTTTATTAACGTAATGCGTGACTATTTACGTTTTCGGAAGAAAACCGCTTTATCTTTTGGCAGAGAAGAACACAAGTGAAAGACATATTCAAGTTTGTTTACTCTTCGAAGTGAAGTACTTGAAAGCATGGGTTTGGGTTTTCACCCTATCTTTCAAAATAGCGAAAACTTTATCTGAGGAATAGAAAGGCTGAAAAAGAGACTGCGTATATAATAATTATGAGGATGTAGTGAAATGAGGTTGTCACCTGTTAAGAGGCTGATTCTTGAGACTATGTGGGTGCTTGATAAGCCTACAAAGGCTGTTAAAATAGCCGAAGAGGTTGGGTTAGGCTTTCCTTCCGTTATGATGCACATAATAGGACTTACCAGAATGGGGTATGTGAACACGCCTGAAAAGGGGCGTTACATCATAACGGAAAAGGGGAAAAAGGGACTCGGTTTTCCGGAAATCGATGGAGAAAAGGCTCGACAAATCTTGGAATACGTACCCGCAGAAAAATCATTTCATTTTTACGCTGACTTCGGAAAACCCTTAAATGTTTTTGCAGCAAACCTTCAAGACTTCTACAATAAAATCTTAAAAGTGGACATGAGCTCCATAGAATTCCACGTTGACCATGGAGATTTTGAAGCATGGCTTACAGAGTTAGGCGATGTGGAACTGGCAAGAAAAACTTTGCTGATCAAAGAGAGGAAAGCAGCTGGAGAGGAACTACGCAAGAAACTTTATGAAATTGTAAAAAATCGATGCGAAGAACTCTTGAAAATAAGGCACGCAATCGCTTAGAAGCAAACAAAAGAGGGGTTAGAACGGTTTAAACCGTTCTTTAAGTCTTTCCAGAAGCTTGGGCAGGGTTGTGTATTCCATCTCTTCAACGCCTAAACGTGCGGGTTCAAACTCACCCATACGCCTGAGCATTGAAGCATATTCCATAGCTTCACGTCTAGCCATGTTAAAAGCTGGATCATCAAATAAATCAGCCATCATAGGTTTTCCATCATCACTGCTTGCAATTTTGCCGTTTGAAATCTGGAAGCCTAGGGCAACAATCCTTGGGGGGCCGTCAAAAACCGTGCATTTTGCATCTTTTACTCCAACAGGCATTATTGGACCCCAGTGACTTCCACGCATCCATCCCGCAACCAGATAGCTGTGCATGAAAGGTACAAGAATCTCACCCAAAGCGGGTAGTCCGTGCTGTGCACGCACAATTAATACTGGGTCATCTTTTCCAACGTATTTACCAGCGATCTTTGAAAGTTTGGTTACGCTGCCAACAGCGCATATCAAGCCGTCTC
>DAOVMU010000117.1 GCA_030630585.1 Candidatus Bathyarchaeota archaeon
CTGATACATGAAGTAGAAGCCCAAAGATATGAGAAGCAACCCAGTCAGTATAAGAAACATTTGTAATGATTTGAGGCCTACTTTTGTAAAGAATTTGCTCTTAACCTCCTTAAGCTGCTCCTTTTGCAGAATCTTTTTCGCTTCACCAGCCTTATGAATTGAAATTTTGGGCTGACTTGCCAAAGCAGGGTTTTTCCAACATATACTATCAAAGAGCTGTATACCTTGTTCCTTGTAGATTTGCGTGAGTTTTTCAGCTAAAGCCCTTCCAATTAATGATTTTCCTGTTCCAGGATCGCCGAGTAGCAGAAGGTAAGGTCCTGGGCTTATCATGTTTTTAGCTAAAGGCTTAGGATTATCTGGGCTACTCCAATTCTCATACCATTTTGTTTTTTCAAGATGTTTTAGCTTGTGCACCAATTCATCCAAACATAAAAAGCATTCGTTTAAGGCTTGATCCTGTCCGATGACCCAATTCATAAGATTTTCATCCACTGGAAAACCTTCGGTGTCTTTAAAGTTAGCCCAATCCCACTTTACCTTAATAGTTGTTCCATTAATTTTCCGTTTTAGTATTTCAACTTCGTCTCCAAAATAGTTAGATAGCAAATTCAGACACCTCTTTCTTATGAGCCCTCAACAAGTCTTTCTCGAATAGTAAGATGCCCTGCAATTATTATAGAGGTTATTTCAAACTCAGAAATATGAAAAAAATGGATAACAGGCTAATCTATCCTGTAACGCCCAGTCTCTCAATTTGGTTACTGCATAAGTCAGACTGTTTTGAATGCTCTTTCTTCTTTATCCAATTATATTGTTTGTTCCATGGTGGTTAATTCCTTTCCCGTGCAGAATGCCATATGAATGCCCCAAAAAATTCGGATTTATGTGAACGAATTCTCAAAAGTCTTATTAGCCTTTGTAGAGAGATTAATTCACACAAATACTTGGAGAGAGAAAAAATGAGATGGAAAACTCTTTTTGTTGCCTTGCTGTTTGCAATAACTATAAGCCTGAACATGTTTGTCTTTGTGCAAGCTCAGCCTTCAGCTCAAAAAAGAGGTGATTTACCCCTTGGACTTTACGGAACATCTCGTGGAAAACCGTCTAAACCCGGAAAACCCCTGAAGGGAATCGCAACAGGCAATGTTTCAGAGCCTCCACCAGCTAGTGACAGGTGGGCAGTCATTATAGGTATATCAGACTATGCAGGCGATGAATACGACCTTGAATTCTGCGATGACGACGCACTGGATTTCTACAATGCGCTAATTAACGTCTATGGCTGGAGTTCCAGCCACATCAACCTGTTGATTGATGGTCAAGCCAAAAAGACAAACATCCTTGGCGCAATTGATTGGATGAGAACTAATGAAGGTTCGGGCGACGAAGTGGTGTTCTTTTATAGTGGACATGGCTCCGGCAGCCTGCGCAATGCAGACAATGATCCTGAGCGAAAAGACGAATGTATCATTCCATGGGAGATAGAATCTGGCTACTACATTTGGGACGGAGATCTCAGCGAAGAATTTTCCGATTTCGAGTCCGCGCGAATTTTCTTCTACTTTGACGTTGCTACTCAGGTGGTATGACAGACCTTGCCAGCAGCGGCCACTTAATTTGCATGGCATCTGGAGAAAATCAAGCTTCATGGGAAATGAGTGAATACGAAAATGGTCAGTTCACATATTACTTTGTTGACCAAGGTATGTTGGCGGGCAAGGCGGACGTAAATAACGACGGGGTCGTGACATGTGAAGAAGCCTTTGACTATGCAAAGGCTAACTGCAAGAGCCAGTCACCCAAGGCAAGCGACAACTTCCAAAATGACCTGTTACCATAAATGTGAAAAACTAAACAACAAACATATCCCTTTTTTTGTGTTGAAACCGTTAGAGAAAGATCTGGTTAGACTTGGTTTGGTGAAGAAAGAAATGAGCACGTTCTTCCTCATTTTGAGAGAGATGAAATAAGAGAATCCTAAAATAATATGTTTCTCCAGTTAATTGCCTTGAAGGATGTTTCTCAATGAAAACGCAAGGCTCTGCCAAGGAACATATTATTAAACTGATTCAGGAAAAAGACATAAAAATCATGAATTTTTGTCACATTCCTGAAGACTGTCACCTTAAAACCCTAAGTTTCCCAGCTGAAAATATGGAAAGACTTCACGAAATATTAGAATTCGGTGAAAGAGTTGACGGCTCAAGCTTATTCTCCTGCATTGATCCGAACAAAAGCGACATCTACATAACACCTAAAATGGGAACTGCTTTTGTCAATCCATTTACCTCAATACCAACGATAAACATTTTATGCAAATACTTGGATGAAAATGGAAAACCTTTAGATATTGCTCCAGAAAACATCTTGTTGAGAGCAGAAGAAAAGCTGAGTTCTTCTGCTGGCATTGTCCTTAAAGCTTTAGTTGAACTGGAATTCTACATAATTCATAAACAGGAAGAAACTGTTTTTCCAGGGGTTGCAGAACGAAATTATCACGAGTCGATGCCTTTTGTCAAGTTTGAAAACTTAAGGAATGAAGTTCTAATGACCCTTGCAGGTGTCGGCATAGCCCCAAAATATGGGCATACAGAAGTTGGCAGATTTCACTCTAGGACAGGTTATGTAATGGAGCAGCATGAAATTGAATTCCTGCCACAAAATCTAAGCCGAATGGCGGAAACTGTGACCATTACTAAATGGATTATTAGAAACATTTGCGCAAAATATGGGGTCTCCGTTTCTGTTTCTCCTAAACCAGCTTTGGAACATGCAGGAAACGGGATGCACATCCACCTTTGCGGATTGAAAAAGGATAAGAACATAATTGCAGATTCCAAGGGAAACTTGACGGTTGAGGCAAGGCAAATGATCGGGGGAATACTTAAGTTTGCCCCCAGCCTAACGGCTTTCGGAAACACCACGCCGGTTTCTTATCTACGGTTTATCTCTCGTAAAGAGTCACCTATGTACATTTGCTGGGGAATAAGAAATCGACTAGCCCTAGTGCGCATACCTTTGTGGTGGAGCTTCAGGAAAAACCTTGAAGAAATAAGGAGTTGTGTACAAACTTTTGAGTTTAGAGCTCCAGACCCTTCAGCAAACACCTACCTATTGCTCGCAGGAATAGCATTAGCTGCGGAGCATGGATTGAAAAACGCCAAAAAAGCCATGAAAATCGCTGAAAATTTGAACACCGAAAAGAGGGCCAAGAGAAATGAAAAGTACAAGGTTCTTCCATTGTCTTGCAGTGAATCCGCAAAGAACCTTGAGAGAGACAGAAACTACTACGAGGCGGATGGCGTTTTTCCAGAAAGAGTGATAGACGGGATAATAAGCAAGCTGAAATCGTACAAAGATGGAGATCTGCAAAAGAAATTGGCTAATAAGCCCAACGAAGTTGAAGAATTGCTACTAAAATTCCTGAATTGTAACTGATGCGCTCACAAAAAATACTCGCCTGTGCACACCCTGCATTCATAAGTGGGCGTTTTTGAACGGTTTAAGCGGTTTAACCTAAGCAAAATTGCCACTCTTAATGTTGGTGAAGCTTAGACGTCACTAACATAGTATTACGGTTTAACATTGCAAAAGCCACTTGGCAACCAGCGAACGCTACAACTTCCAAGAAGGAAAAGCTGGCATTGTTCAGTTGAACTATGAATTCGAGGAGTGATAGGAGTCTGTTGTCCACTAGAAATGTTTCTGGAAGTTTCCGCGGCTTCATTTTCCTTGTTAAGTCCATAGATTTTTGTTTTTATTTGAAAAAACTTAACATTCTAACGTAATTTTCACCGTTGATTTTCGTAGGTCTTTCTATGAGGCTACCGACTTGCATGTTTTCTATCTGTCATCAGCTGAAAAATCGGATTTGGTTGATGCTTTTGTATACGGCTTAGGTTTTGTGAAAGTTTTCGAGTTTTCACCAGCCTTTTAGGTGTTGTTGTTTAGTTTTTGAAAGCTGTTTTCCTTCCTTGTTTTCAACGAGTGTGTAAATGTTGTCTTGTTTACGTAGGCTAAACGTTCCGTTTTTTACTGTTGCTAACGTACAGCTTTGTCGTTCCAGTGTGTTCGGTGGTCAGGGTATTATCAATGTGAATTACATGTCACCAATGTTCTCCGGTAGCCTCGGACTGAGCGGCTGTATACAAAAGCATCAACGCAGTCAATTTTTAGCTCGTTGTTTAACGAAACTGAGACATGTTTATCATGTTTCTGTTGTTGGCTTGGGTTTATGATGGCTAAAAAATTCTTCTAGGTTTTTCTGCCAAAAAGGGTGGTGAAGTAGTTTTGAAGATGCATTAATGTCGGGGATCTTGACGATTTGCTGAAGGTTGTTAATTGGGTTGTTGCGGAGAGCTGATGTAGAACTGGAGAAGTTCAGGGGAAGCAGGAGATTGGCTGGTTGTCTGGAAGGCTTGGCCGTTTGGCAATAGATGAGAAATTTATGGTTGCTGAGTGGATGGAAAGGTTGTGGGAAATCTCTGAAATGAATAAAGAATCAGGGGGTCACAAAAGACACCTCTGCTTGGCGGCATAGTGATCAGAAGCGGTTTCAGAGAAGTTGAAATTGGAACGGAAATGATGAAGGCTTCGATTGAAGAAGGTTGGGCTATGGTTGGTTTTGACGCTTTCCCCCTTCGCAACCAATAAACGCATAATTCACGTTCATGGAAAAGTTGGATTTGTGCTGGAACAAATTTGAAAAAGCTTTTCAAAGAGAGTAAATACATAGATGAAATAATGATGACAAACGGGCTGGAGTAGAAATGAATATGGCGGACTTTCGAGTTTTCAACACGAAATTCACTTTTTCAACAAAGGGCGAAATCGACTTCACAGATTTGACAGATGTGGTTCAAAAAGCAGTTGTCGAGTCTGGTATCAAAAATGGTATGATTCATGTGTTTGCTCCCCATGCTACAGGAGTCTTAGTCTTGACGGAGAACGAATACGGCTTGCTAAGCGACATTAAGGCTTTCCTTGAAAAAATAATTCCTAAACACAAGCGTTACAATCATCCTTCTAATGCTCATTCTCATTTGAGATCTATGCTTTTACCCCCAGATAGAACCATTCCATTGATTGATGGTCACGTGGAATTTGGCACATGGCAATCCCTAATC
>DAOVMU010000097.1 GCA_030630585.1 Candidatus Bathyarchaeota archaeon
ACTAACAGCACAAACAACGGAGAATCAAGAAATGAGCAAACAATCTAGCAACTCGAACATAATATATGTAGGAAGAAAACCGCCCATGAATTATGTGTTAGCCATCGTAACCGCTTTCAGCGGAGCCGAAGTAAAAGAGGTTACCGTGAAGGCAAGAGGACGAGCCATAACAACAGCTGTCGACGCCGTTGAAATAGCAAGGCGCAAATTCGTGAAAGAAACGATAGTAGACAAAGTCGCCATCGGAACCGAAGAGATGCCACCAAGGGAAGGAGAAAGCAACTCAAGGAATATTTCAACAATTGAAATCACCTTAAAACGAAGCTAGCCGACAACATCATCAGCATAGTTTCTACATCGTGATGATCCTTCGCGCTCTTTCTAAAGGGTTAAATCTGAGGGTAATCTACGCTTTCAATATTCAAGGTGTAGCGCGTACTAGTCCATAAAAAATGATTAAAGATTGGGGTTAAATTTTTTCCAGACAAATGTGTTTGTGTGTGAGTTTTTTAGTTTATAGTATTTCTTACTATTTGTATGAGAGCGGAGAGTGGAGCGTCCAGAGAAGAGAAGATAGGAGACGAGACGATGAGAGTTCAGATGAATTCAGAGGAGAAAAAAGAGAAAGGTTAAAATTTAACCCTTATTTTTTAAAAAAGGGGAAGATGCGGGAGATGTCTCCAGTTTCAGTGGTAATAGAGTTTACCTAGGTAAAATCCGCATTATTTTGAAAATAGCGTCTAGAAATACCTGTGCGAGAATTATTTAAAACACTTTTTTATTTCATCCAAGGAAAGAATAGCTACATCGTTTTCTTCTAGAATTCTTTCAGCTTTATCTAAATCGTCGACTCGTAGGACCAAAGCAAACTTTCCATCTATACGCACAGCGGATGAATAAGCATACTCGATGTTCAAATCGTTATCTCCCAGAATTTTTGCTATTCTGGAGACCTTATCTTTCTCCGTTGTTAGAATAACTGTTACTTCAATATTCTTTTTTGATTTAGCAAGATTAAAATCTGCATCTTCCAAAATTTTTGTAGCTCTTCCAGCATCTTCGGTTATCATCCTAATTAACCCAAATTCACCAGCATCAGCAATTGACAAAGCGAATATCTTAATTTTAAACCTGTCAAGATAAGTAATTAACTCAGATAGCGAGCCAGGCCTATTATCTAAGAAGACACTTACTTGCTGTATAGGCATATTCTTTACCCAAACTCAAGTAGACTCAAACAATATTTATATCTTCACATACCTAACATTTCATTCCTCAAATCGGAGACAGTGAAATTGCTCAAATGTATTGGAGTCTCAAAAGAATTTGGAGGACTTAAAGCATTAAAAAAGGTTGATTTCACAGTCAATGAAAATGAAATCGCCGGGCTTGTAGGTCCTAATGGCTCTGGAAAATCAACACTGTTGAACGTTATCAGTGGAGTTTACAAGCCTGACTCAGGTAAAGTTTTGTTCATGAATGAGGACATCTCGAAACTTCCGCCTTACTTAATCTGCTCTAAAGGAATAACAAAAACTTCTCAATCTGTACAATCCTTCCCAGACATGACTACCCTTGAAAATGTGCTTGCAGGTGTGCTTTTTGGACGAAAAGAAGTAAAAGAGCATGACCCCTTGCGCAAAGCTAAGGAACTCTTGGAGTTTGTGGGCTTAGATCAAGAAAAA
This sequence comes from Candidatus Bathyarchaeota archaeon, assembly GCA_030630585.1. GTDB lineage: Archaea > Thermoproteota > Bathyarchaeia > Bathyarchaeales > Bathycorpusculaceae > SOJA01. The sequence continues at coordinate 1,686 of DAOVMU010000097.1, forward strand.
TTCAACATTCCCGCAAGGAATTTGAATGTGGTAGAATTGAGGCGCGTTCAGCTAGCAAGAGCCTTGGCCACAGCGCCTAAACTGCTTCTCTTGGACGAGATTCTCACCGGTTTGACACCAAAAGAAAGTGATGAAGCTATTGCATTGGTAAAACTCATTAGAAAACAGGGAGTAACCATACTCATGGTCGAACACGTCATGAAAGTAATTATGGGTCTATGTGATCGAGTAACCGTCCTGCATCATGGTGAGAAAATCTGTGAAGGAACACCTGAAAAAGTATGTACTGACGAGAATGTAGTAAAAGTGTACTTGGGTAAGAAATTTTCATTTTATGAGGATTGAAGATGCTAGAAGTTGAAAACGTTTCTGCAGCCTATGGTCTAATCCAAATACTCTGGGATGTCTCCTTCAAAATTAGAGAAAAAGAAATAGTTAGCATAATAGGTCCTAATGGCGCAGGCAAAACCACGCTGGTGAAAACTATTATGGGGTTGTTACCTGCAAAAAATGGAACTATCCGTTTTAAAGGCGAAAACATCGAAAAGTTGCCCACATATGAAATCGTTAAGAAAGGAGTAACCTTGATTCCTGAAGGCAGAGAAATTTTCCCGAGAATGACGGTTGAAGAGAATATGCTTTTAGGCGCTTACATAATAAATGACAAAAACGCAGTCAAGGAATCAAAGGAAAGAATTTACCAAATATTCCCTGTCCTGAAAAAGAAAGAAAAAGCTCTAGCTCAGACCTTGAGCGGAGGAGAACAACAGATGCTAGTCATATGCAGAAGTCTGATGTCAAATCCTGAACTCTTGATACTGGATGAACCTTCGTTAGGTCTAGCACCCATAATCGTAGGAAAAGTATTGGATACCTTGCGTAAAATAAACGAAGAAGGGGTCACCATCCTTCTGGTTGAGCAGAACATCCGTGACTCTTTGAATATTGCCGACAGAGGCTACGTTATTGAAGAAGGCAAAATTATTATAGAAGGCAAAGGGAGAGAACTGCTATCTAATGACCATATAAAAGAAGTGTATTTAGGCATTTGATGGAGACTTTTTTATGGCCGATATATACTGGAACAAAAAATTCGAAACCGCAACAACAGACGAACTCAGGAAACATCAACTTCAGCTGCTCAAAGAAAAAGTAAAGTTTTGTTACGAAAATACTGCATTTTACAGAAACAGATTAAAAAGTGCAGGAATATCACCCAGCGATATAAAGACACTCGAAGACGCTCAAAAAATTCCTTTCACAGTAAAGGACGATCTAAGAGACAACTATCCATTCGGAATGCTCGCAGTTCATCTTGATAATATTGTTGAAATACATGCATCAAGTGGAACAACTGGAAATCCTATAGTTGGAGCATACACCACAAACGACATGGATGTTTGGGCGGAATTAATGGCACGATCACTCTACGCCACAGGTGTCAGAAGACAGGATGTAATTCACAACGCTTATGGCTATGGCTTATTCACAGGGGGTCTCGGATTCCATTATGGCGCCCAGAAAATCGGATCAACAATCATTCCCGTAAGCGGCGGAATGACCCAGCGACAAATAAAACTCATGAAAGATTTAGGTTCAACAGTTTTGTGTTGCACACCAAGCTATGCAATTTACCTCGCTGAAGCAATGAATAAAGAGGGCGTTGATCCTCGAAAGGATCTCAAACTAAAGATAGGCAATTTTGGGGCAGAACCGTGGTCAGAGCGAATAAGGGAAAGGATTGAGAACGATCTGGGAATTGAAGCTTTTGACATATATGGATTAACTGAATTGTGCGGTCCAGGCGTTTCGGTGGAATGCAATAAACATAACGGACTGCATATTTGGGAGGACCACTTTCTCGTTGAGATCATTGATCCGAAAACTGGCGACGTATTACCCGCTGGAGAAGAAGGCGAGCTGGTCTTTACTCCTCTCACAAAAACAGGCTTTCCCCTTCTGAGATTCAGAACAAGAGACATATCAGTTATTGAAACTGAAAAATGCGATTGTGGCAGAACCCATTCCAGAATGATGAGAATAAGAGGAAGATCCGACGATATGCTGATCATACGAGGCGTTAATGTATTTCCCTCACAGATCGAATACGTCATAATGGGCTTTCCAGAATTAGCCGCACAATATCAAATAATTCTTGACAGACCAGAGGCACTGGATGTCTTCACCATAAAAGCAGAATTAACAGAGCAAACTTCAAAGAGCACCCAAGAGGAGTTGAATGTATTAAAGCGTAGAATCAGGCAAAAGGTAAACAACATAACTGGTCTTTCACCGATTATCGAACTAGTAAAACCTGGCGAAATTCCTAGGACCGTGGGAAAAGCAAAAAGGGTCTTGGATCTGCGTTCAGGCAAGATTTGAAGGCTTTGTCGGCATGAATGCAAAGATTGCAGTTGACAAACCTGGCAGTTTCCTATTGCTCAATGGAGACGAAGCCGTCGCAAGAGGAGCTGTAGAAGCCGGAGTTAAGGTAGCATCTTCATACCCTGGAACTCCTTCCACGGAGATTCTGGAAACCATAGCGGACGCAGCCAAGAATTTTGGGATATACGCTGAATGGAGCATAAATGAAATAGTGGCCTTGGAAGTGGCTGCAGGTGCATCAATGGCAGGCGAAAGAGCTATCGTTTCGATGAAGCATGTTGGGTTAAATGTAGCCTCTGACGCTGCGATGACGCTGGCTTATACGGGTGTTGTTGGTGGGTTGGTTATTGCTGTCTGCGACGATCCGGCCATGTACAGCAGCCAGAACGAACAAGACACACGATATTTTGCTGTGCACTCAGATATTCCTCTTCTGGATGCAGCCAATCCTCAAGAAGCGTTAGATATGACTCGAGAGGCCTTCAAAATCAGCGAGAGATTGCGGTTGCCAGTGATCGTTCGTCTAACTACTCGGGTGGCTCACGGGAAAGCAAGAGTAGAGATTAACGAGATTGTTAAGAGTTTTCGAAAAGCCGAGTTTGATAAGAATGCTTCAAGATGGGTTATGGTTCCCTCTAATGCTATTAGGCAGCATAGAGTCCTTAAGGAAAGACTGCAAAAGGCAACAGAACTTGCAAACAGCTCAAAGTTCAATGTGATTGAGGACAATAGAAAAGAAATTGGGATTGTAGGTAGCGGGATAGGTTATTACTATGCAAGGTCTGTATTGGACACAAGCCAATTCTCTTGGCTGAAATTGGGTTTTGCATATCCCTTTCCTATGGAATTATTCAAGCGTTTTGCGTCCAAAGTGAAAAAGATAATTGTAGTAGAAGAATTAAGACCCTTTATTGAAAACAACATCCGATGTATGCATCCAGAAATTCTGGGAAAAAACAAGATAGGATTGGACGAAATCGGCGAGTTTACTCCAGATGTCATTAAAGACGCTTTTGTAGGCTTGGGGTTATGTGAGAAAACTGAACTGCAAAAAGACTTGGATTTACCAATCCGCCCCCCAGTGCTCTGTCCAGGGTGTCCACACAGAGCTTTCTATTATGCTCTAAACACGGTTAATCAATTTGTTGATTGTAACCCCCAAAAGTGCGATGGCTGCGTTGTATGCGAGTATGCCTGCTCTTTGGAGAAGGAAAAAACCTTCAACCCCGTTAAGTCCAGAATAAGAGCAGTAAGACTTGATCCCCTATCCAATATAGCAATGACCTGCAGAACCTGCGAGGACGCACCATGTGTTGCAGCTTGTCCAAAAGATGCGTTAAGCCAGTCAACCGAAGATGGAACAATAACAGTCAATGAGGAAAAATGTAATGGCTGTGGTTGGTGCATCCAAGCTTGTAAGTACGGGGCAATAACTCTGCACCCTGATAGCCTGAAAGCTATTGTGTGTGACACATGTAATGGTGAGCCTGCGTGCGTTCAATGGTGCCCAGAAAGTGCACTGAGTCTTAAAGGCAAGACGACAGACAAAATCGTCACAGGAGATATAGGCTGCTACACCCTAGGGTTTATGTCACCAGTAAATACAGTTCAAACTTGCCTCTGTATGGGCGCTGGAATTTCACAGGCTGCAGGCATGATTCACGCTGGGGTCAAGGACAAAGTTTTTGCAGTTATAGGCGATTCAACATTCTTCCATAGCGGAATGCCTGGTTTACTCAACATATCCTACAACAAATCGAATGTCTGTGTGGTCATATTGGATAATAATACTGTGGCAATGACAGGGCACCAGCCGACACCTGGCTCAGGAAAGAATGCTTTAGGCGAACAAACAAAGATAATAGAACTTGTGGATGTTGCGAGAAGTTTGGGAATCGAGAAAGTAGAAGTTGTTGACCCGTTCGATGTTGAAGGAACTAGGAAAGTTATACGAGAGATTTTAGGTTATCGCGGGCCTTCGGTTATAATCTCTCGGAGACCTTGTCCTCTTTTGGTTAAACGAGGTCCAAAGAGGGAAGTTTTGGAAGAATGCAACGCATGTGGTGTTTGTGTTGAAAAGTTTGGCTGCCCGGCAATTTCATTAACTTCTGAACGTGCTGAAATTGATC
>DAOVMU010000026.1 GCA_030630585.1 Candidatus Bathyarchaeota archaeon
CTATTCAGTGTTTGTTTAGACATGCTAGGGAGTTAGGTGCTGATGTTTTGGTTACTTTGGATGCTGACGGGCAGCATGTTCCAAGTGAGATTCCGAATATTGTGAAGCCTATAGTTGACGGCGTAGCTGACGTGGTTATTGGTTCAAGGCTTGTTGATAAGCGTTTAGCATATACTATGCCTTGGTATAGAAGAGCTGGTGTAAAATTTATCACGAAAATTGTGAACAACACGTCAAGACATTCTGTTAAGGACGCGCAAAGTGGATTCAGAGCCTATAACCGCAGATGCATAGAGACATTGCCTATATTTGAGAATGGCATGGGTGTTAGCGTTGAAATTTTAATTAACGCTAGAAAGCAGGGTTTAAGAATTCGGGAAGTCTCTGCAACGTGCAATTATGATGAAGACGTGGAGAATTCTACGCATAATCCGATAAGTCATGGAACTGACGTCATATTGTCAATTGTTAAGCTTTTGGTTGAAGATAGGCCTCTGATGCTGTTGGGGGTACCTGGAATAATTTTCCTGATGGGTGGAGCAGCTTTCGGAATTTGGATGCTACAGGTTTATGCTACAGAACACCGCATAGTAACAAACATTGCTTTGGCTTCTATAGCATTCATACTAATCGGATTCTTCGCCCTATCCACCGCCATAACATTGTATGCAATCTCGAGACTTGTAGAAAAAACAAATGGCAAATGAGTGGATAGAGCACGTGCGATTAAGAACTGAACTGAGACTCCGATAGTTTTGCATAGGAGTAACCTGATGAAAAAGGCACTTATCACTGGAATAACTGGGCAAGACGGTTCGTATTTGGCGGAGTTTTTGCTTTCGAAGGGTTATGAGGTTCATGGGATTATTAGAAGAGCCAGCACTTTTAATACTGCTAGGATCGATCATATCTATGTGGATCCACATGATCCTCATGCGAGGCTTTTCCTTCATTATGGAGATCTTTCGGATTCTGAGCAAATATCAAATATAATTTATAATATTAAACCGGTTGAGGTTTATCATTTAGGGGCTCAGAGTCATGTTCGTGTGAGCTTTGATATTCCAGAGTATACGGGGAATGTTACTGCTTTGGGCACTACGAGGATTTTGGAGGCTATTAAAGGAAGTGAAAATAATATCAAGTTTTATCAGGCATCTAGTAGTGAGATGTTTGGAGATTCTTCTCCGCCTCAAAATGAGGGAACGTCTTTTAGGCCTAGAAGTCCGTATGCGATTGCTAAGCTGTATGCTTATTGGATGACTGTGAATTATAGGGAAGGTCATGGTCTGTTTGCGTGTAACGGTATCCTGTTTAATCATGAGTCTCCTAGGAGAGGTGAAACGTTCTTGACGAGAAAGGTAACTAGGGCGATAGCTAACATTTTAGCTAAGAAACAAAAAGTTCTTTATTTGGGCAATCTTGATGCAAAACGAGATTGGGGATATGCTCCGGAATATGTGGAGGCAGTGTGGAGAATGCTGCAGCTTGATAAGCCGGAGGATTTTGTGATAGGAACTGGTGAAGCCCGTTCGGTTAGAGAGTTTGTTGAGCGCGCTTTTTCTTACGTTGACCTTCGCTTTGAAAAACATGTGGAAATTGATCCAAGATATTTTAGACCTACTGAAACCGAAGAATTGATTTCTGACTCAGGAAAGGCCAGAAGAAAAATAGGTTGGGAGCCGAAGATCAAGTTTGAAGGTTTAGTGAAAATAATGGTGGATGCCGACATGCGCAAAGTAGGTTTAGAACCTATTGGAGATGGGGCTGAAATCTTGGAGAAAAAGTTCTCGAATAGATGGTGGAAGGTGGATTAGGATAGGATTTTGGACGGATAAGAAGATACTGGTGACTGGTGGAGCCGGGTTCTTAGGCTCTTTCGTAGTTGAGAAGTTGATGAAAGAAAGAGGAGTAGATTCTGGAAACATTCGGATTCCGAGAAGTAAAGATGTGGATCTGAGAAGATGGGAAAACTGTATAAAAGCCGTCAAGAGCATGGATGTTGTCATTCATTTAGCAGCTAAAGTTGGTGGCATAGGATTTAACAGGAAATATCCTGCAACTTTATTTTATGATAATGCTATAATGGGAATCCAGCTTATGGAAGCCGCCAGACAAGAAGGAGTGCAAAAATTTGTGGCTATAGGAACCGTATGTGCATATCCAAAGTATGCTTCTGTTCCTTTTAGAGAGGAAAACTTGTGGAATGGTTATCCAGAAGAGACCAATGCACCTTATGGTATTGCCAAAAAAATCCTACTGGTTCAGGCTCAAGCTTATAGACAGCAATATGGTTTCAACGCCATCTTTTTGTTGCCAGTTAACTTGTATGGTCCGAGGGATAATTTTGATCCTGAAAGCTCTCATGTGATTCCAGCGCTCATAAAGAAGATGGTTGATGCGAAGTTAGAGGGGGAAAACGAGGTTGTTGTTTGGGGTACTGGGAAGGCTTCCAGAGAGTTTTTGTATGTGAAAGATGCGGCTGAAGGGATTCTTCTAGCAACTGAGAAGTATAATAAATCAGACCCCGTGAATCTAGGTGTTGGTAGGGAAATCACGATAAAAGAGCTTGTTGATTTAACAGCGGAACTTACTGAATATGAAGGGAAAATTGTATGGGACACCTCAAAGACGGACGGGCAACCGCGAAGATGCCTTGACACTAGGAAAGCCAAAGAAGAATTTGGGTTTGAAGCGAAGACGAACTTTATTGACGGCCTTAAAAAAACTATAAAATGGTATGTTGAACAAGTGGCAACTAAGCATGGCATTTTTTAAAAAACGGTTTACTGCAGATAAATCGTTAAGCGCGCGTTGGTGATTTATCTTGTCAGCAATAGATATGCCTAAGATTAGATATCCAAAGCTTTCGATAATCGTATTAGTATTAAATAGTGAAAGGTATGTAGAGCGTCTCTGTCAATCCCTCATAAATCTCGACTATCCTGACTACGAATTGATATTTGTTGATGGTGGTTCGACAGATCGAACTCTACACATGTTGAAGAATTACCCAGTTAAAGTTGTTCATGCTCCGGGCTCTAAGATTGCTGAAGCCAGAAACCGTGGCATAACGAGCGCAAAAGGTACACTCGTCGCGTTTACCGATCACGACTGTACTGTAGATCGTGAATGGGTCAAGCATTTAGCTTATCATATTCTATCTGATCCATTTGTAGGAAGTGTTGGCGGGCCGAACTACATCGTCCATGATAGCACTGCAAAATCGAAGGCAATAACATATGTTCTTGGCTCGTGGCTTGGAAACGCTGGCTCAACTCAATTCTTCAAGTATAAAAATGCTAGGGCTGTTCCAGCTATACCCGCATGTAACATGATGTTTCGAAGAGACGTTCTTGAACAGGCAGGTCTTTTCGACCAAAATTTACTCTATTGCGAAGACGCAGATATCTGTCATAGAGTGGCTAAGTTAGGATATACAGTACTATACATACCGGGTGCTATTGTCTATCATCATCTTAGGCTAAATTCCTTCAGAAAAATGTGGACGTACTTTCTCTCGTGGGGGTTAGGAAGAACATATGGAGCACGCAAAAAGAAGTATTTGTTCTCTAAGACCAGTTTAGCACTGTTGGCATGTTCTCTCTTTATGTTTACAATGGCTTTCTTAAGCTTTTTTCATCAACTCTTTTTACTAACGATTATGGCAATAACAGGTGCATACTTTGCTACGCTTTTCTTCACTTCTTTGAAATTAAAAATGAAAGCGAAGGGTTCGATAAGGTTGAGATATGCTTTCTTCGCCTTTCTGGTTGAACACATTGCTTATACGCTAGGGCTTTTTTTCGGATTAGTAGCCAAAAGGCCACTTGCATACAGGCTTCACGACAAACAATACGTAACAAGGGATAAAACTTCAGCACAACGGTTTGGCAAGAAATGAAAGAGCAGTATTTGTTACAGTTGCCATCGCACATTCAGCGCAATCAAGTGAAAACTGTTTATCTAGATGTAGCTGGAAAAATGCACTCGCTCTATAAAAATCTGGTAGATTATCCACCACATAGATATCAATTCATTACTCAGTGCACAGGCTGGGATATGGTTTCCAGTGCAGCGAGCAAAACCAACGCTATCTATTCCATTCAGGAGAAAGCTTTAGGCAAAATAATCCCAATAAATCTCGCTAAAGCATGGCTTGAGAGATTAAAACGACCCCCGAAAGGCACAGCTTTGACTTATGCCACCGGGCATCTGATCTTTCGTAAGGAACCTTGGGTGGTAGATCTAGAATTCGTAACTCAACTTGCTGGCTACAATATCAAACACTTCAAGAGATGTAAGCGGCTCATAGAAAAAGTTCTATCGTCGGAAGATTGCAAAAGGATTATCTGCTGGACAAAGGCAGCCAAAAAAACCGTTCTATACAACCTCAATTGCGAACATTTTGCTCATAAAGTGGAGGTTGTCCGACTCGCTGTGCCCAAGAAAAACTTCACAAAAGAATACGGTCACAAAGAGAAAATTAAATTACTTTTTGTTGGTTCAGCAAATATTCTTGGAGAGTTTGAATATAAAGGTGGACAAGAAGTCCTTGAGGCTTTCTTAATTCTTCGCAAAAAATACTCAAACTTGGAACTAGTCATACGGTCGGACATCCCTAAGGCGACAAAAGCTAGATACGGAAGTGTAGGTAACCTGAAACTAATTGAGGGGCTAATCTCTTGGGAACAATTAGAACAAGAATTCAAGACGGCTGATATTTTCCTCTTTCCTACGCATGCAACACCAGGCCTTGCCATTTTAGACGCTATGAGTTATGAACTGCCAGTGATAACTACGGATGTCTGGGCGAACCCAGAGATGGTTGAAAACGGCAAAACAGGGTTTGTTATTGAAAGGTCTAAAAGAGTACCATATTACATAGAGAATTTTATTCCTAACTGGAGTTATGACCCTACCTCCAAGTTTATGAGGACCATAAAAACTGTAGATCCCAAAGTAGTGGAGGAACTTGTGGAAAAGACAGGCATCTTAATAGAAGACGAAGAATTGAGAAGAAGAATGGGAAGAGCTGGCAGGCAAGAAATTGAAAACGGCCGCTTTTCAATGATAGCGAGAAATAGGAAAATGAAAAAAATATTTGACGAAGCCTTGGAGTCGAGTGGAAAGACTAGAGAGATGAGCTAACATCGGGGGTCTCTAAAGGTGAAACATATCTCTTGGTGATATGTTTACGATAAAACAACATGTGGATATACTGCAGTAGGTAGTGCTAGGAAATTGTCTCTTTGCGACAGAGTGATCTCCTTGATTATTGTCAGTGGCGACCTTCGCGTGATAGGCGGATTACAGATATATGTGAGGCGATTTATCGACTTTGCAGAGAAGATGGGGTTTTCGATTGAAGTGATTCATCGTCCTGGTATCTTTCCTTGCTGGTTTTCCTCAAAAGCCAACCCTTCTAGAAGCTCAGCAATTATCGAACGTTCGGCAGACTTGCCTTCGTGGGTTCGTTATGTGTTAACTTTTTTCACCTTCGTCTTATATGGCTCTCTATATTGTCTCAAAGTGATTTCAACATCACATGCCACTTTGATTCATGTCCAAGACACTGGATACGCAGGCCTTGTCGGACTTTTCGTTTCCAAGTTTACTGGTAGACCGTTGATCCTACATGTTCACGGAAAGCTTTGGACTGATTCATTTTCTAGTTATAGTTATTACGAGAGGACAATCGGTCTCTTGATCGCAAAGAATTCAGACAGAATCATACTTGTATCTAGGGATCTCTTGCTCTATTACCGGACCCTTCGCGTTCCCTCTGACAAAATGATCGTGCTTCCGACTGGTGTGAATTTGGGTTTATTTCATCTCAATCCTCTGTTCAATTCTTCAGGAGCTTCTAGTACGTCGAAAATGTTGAAGATAGGGTATGTTGGTAGACTAGATCGAATTAAGAATGTAGAGAGTCTCATAAGAGGATTCGCGAAAGTAACCTCACGTAGTGCCGATCAATTGTCTCTCATCATTGTTGGTGACGGTCCGGACAGAAGACGTTTGGAAGATTTGGCCCGAAACCTTGGCGTTAATGCGACCTTCAAGGGATTTGTGAACGATGTTGTCAATGAACTGTCAGAGATAGATGTCTTTGTTCTACCGTCACTAAGTGAAGGCTGTCCCTTGTCCCTGTTTGAAGCTATGGCATCAGGTAAAGCAATAATTGCAAGCAACATACCAAGCATACGTGAGATCGTCAGACATCACAAAGAAGCTATTTTAATAGATCCTCATGATGCTGACGAACTGAGTCAAGCTATTCTATTGCTTTGCGATGATTCGGGACTAAGAGTAGAGTTGTGTCGTAACGCTAGAGAGAGGGTGGAACTCTATGATGTTGATAAGGGTTACAGACAAATATTAGAGATTTATCAGGAACTCACTCGTGCAAAGCAAGAAAACGCAGCGTTCTCGTGAAAGCTTTATAGAAACTATGTGAAGATGCCAGGATTATGGAAAAAGTTGCCATTGTATTGCTGATCTTAGCCTTAGTTGCTTCGTCTGTGACTTTATGGTTGCTTGAATCGCCATTAGCGCCTATGCTTTACTTCTTCGCGGTCACCTTACTCCTAACAACGTATCACTCTCTATCTGGCAACTTTAAAAAAAACAAGATTGAACCTAAAGGAAAGAAAGTTTAAACTCGTCTGCACACTCTTAACATTGTTCATAAAGCTAATGCCAAACACTACTCAGATCATACGACACTTCGCTCAATACGATTCATTGATCGATCACGCAGAGGAGAATTAACCGATGCAAAATGTAAGTATCGTTCTCACATGTTACAATGGTGCTCGATGGATTAGTAGAGCTATTGAGAGCATTTTAGTCCAAACCTACGAAGATTTTGAACTTGTAATTGTAGATGATGGATCGACGGATAGCTCCAAAGAGGTAGTGGCTTCACATCTATGTGATAAACGGGTGCGTTACATCTATCAGGAAAATAGTGGCTTTTCATCGGCTGTAAATAGAGGAATAAAGGAAGGCAGCGGCAGTGTCATCGGCTTTATAGGCCAAGACGACCTGTGGATGCCCAATAAATTGGAGTTGCAGCTCAAATATTTCAGTGAACACAAAGACGTAGATCTTATTCATTCAAATTATTGTTCCATTGATTCTGAAGGGCGGATAATAGAAGTGAGGGACATTAAGATACCGAATTTTTCTTCAAAGAAGAAAGTAGTCGAGCAGCTCTTTCTAAATAATTTCATCGGGTTTGAGACCGTTCTTGTGAAAAGAAGGTGTTTTGATGAAGTCGGTTATTTCGATGAACAAATGGTGGGCTTCTCAGATCACGACATATGGCTGAGGATTGCTGGAAGTTTCAACATTGGATACTTGGATCTGCCTTTGGTTGAAAAACGTGAACACGAATTCCAATTATCAAAAGTCAGAATAGAAGCCGTCCTGAAAGACGAGTTTCTAATGGTTAAGAAGGCTATAGATCGCTACCCATTCCTAAAAAGGGTTGAAGGAAAGAAATTAGCATCTTTGTACTATGCATGGGGCACAGTCCTGCTACAGAAAGGAAACAACAAGAAAGCAAAACAAAAATTCATTAGAGCAATCAAGTGTCAACCCGCGAAACTAAAGGCAACCGCAGCTTACATAACGCCTGCTCTATACACCCTGATGTGGAACCATTACAGAAAGACCGCACCAGAAGTCCGTACAGGATTAAAATGGCTTGAAGGCTAAAAATCCAAAAAGTCTCAAGAGGCTTTACTCACAGTCCTTGAATCCACGAGAAGACATATGTCAGTCAAATTAATCAAAGAGTTGTTAGCATACCTGAAGGTGAGATGACATAAGCCTAAGAATTAATATTTGTACCGCCGTCTCCATCATCTTTTCTTTAGCGAGTTTATCGTTTTTTTGGCTAGTTTCGAATTTATTTGATGAAACGCTAATATTCTACTTAGGTATTCCGTCATCGTTAGCAATCTTGTTCTTTTTCCTCCAATCTTTACATTCTGGTAACAGCAAAAAAATAGTTAGAGTTACACTACGTTCACCAAATTTAGTTCTATACATCGTCACAATAATGGCAGCACTTACAGTTCTATTAGTCCCTCCATACATGGGGTCAATGCTCGAATGGATGAAAATTCCGCTAATTAACTGGTTAAGATACATGGCGTCCTTACTGCTGACCACATTCCTTCCAGGCTATTTCCTCCTAAAAATATTAGATAGAAAGGGCTCTGTCACTGGCAGCATCGTTACGGTGCTATCTTATCTTTTGAGCCTATTCATAGCATTCGTTGTAGGATTCTTTATACTCTTGTCAGGAAATGCCGTAGGTTCATTAGGGTCACCGATGGTGATAACAATAAACTTAGCCCTCATTATTCTTTATCATTTTACCCATCAAAAGAAGATTGAAGGTTATCTGTTAACCATGAACTGGCTCGAGATTGGACTCATCTTATCCATATTGACAGTGGTTACAGTAGGATCGATAGCTGTGATGATCGATAACATGCCATTAAGCTCAGGGGACATGCAAATCCATCATGGACTTGCGCTTCAATACTCCAATGGTTTTCCTGTTTACGGTGGAATGCTAATTGCCTTTCCAGGAGGATACTTGTTTCACATCTATCTAGCTGTCCTATTCGCTTTATCGGGCATTCCGTCTGCGGTAGCCGAACAAGGCTTATACATTTTAAGCTTTATGGTCGTACTTGCATTTTATTCTTCAACTAAAGTCTGGTTTAATAGTGATGAAGACAAGAAAATTCCATCGATAGCCACTATGCTTTCAATTCTTCTCGGTTTCGGAGGATTATATACATTATACTTAAAATTTTCCGCGTCTACCTATAGCATTATCCAGCTTTTAGGCAGCACAACTTCCAAAACATATGACATTTATATGCGTTTCCTTTATTTACCCGACGTTGTTGCTCCGATATGGAACATAGGATTGCCTGCTTTCTTCGCACTTTTATACTTTCTTAAAAAGGACGCTTGTAACATAACTAAAACCATAATCATACCGATTCTAGTAGCTCTCAGTTACCTAGGGCATGCAAGCGAAATGTTCTTTTTCACTCTTATTCTCTTTATTTACACATTATTCTTTAAGGGAAGCGACCGAAAGAAATTTGGTCCATACGTACTGTTAGGCTTAGTCACCGTGGCTCTGGTAGACTTAGCCGCTCCTGCTCAGATGTATATATTTTTCACATCTGCAGGAGGAAAAATTCTTTCACTTCCATTCCTTGTCTCCCTATTTCTAGCCACTTTAACAAGCATTATGGAACTGCTACAAGATAGGCGCTTGATCTATCCTTCCTTAGTTAAGGTCAAGAATTCGTTGTTTAAAAAGTTAGAAACGAGTTGGCGATATAGCAGGTGGATTTTACTCTATACTTATATTTTCTTTTTTATAGTTTGGCTCACGGTTGAGAAAAATTTTAACCTTTGGGAATGGGGAGGTTACAGTTTTACACCTTTTTTCGTTTTTCCATTACGGCTTGGTGTTGTAGGTTCACTAGCAATAATTTGTATCTTCATGTACTTTGGGAGAATCATGCAGGATAGGCATTTACTTTTCTTTCTTTCACTGATCCCAGTGGGTTTCATATTAGAACAAACAGCCAACTATTATTCAGTTTATTATCCTGCCTATAGATATGCAACTCTAACTTTTGTTGGAGCTTCTCTTATAGCCGCATATGGCATCACAAGGGCATTACATAAAGTAGCCAATGTTGCATTGCCATCAATAAAACGAAAGATCATAGTATGCGCGCTTCTCAACATCTTTATGGTCAGTAGTCTGTTAAGCACTACTCTATACTACGTTAACGCCTCCTACTATTCTAGGTACAGTGAGCTATCACAAGACGAGGTCAGTGCTCTTAATTATATTCATCGACACACAGTGACCAATGATAGCGTTCTCGCGTTCACCGAAGAATCCATATACAGATTGAGAAACTTTGCAGGGGTAAACCCCGTACAGGACGCTCAACGCTGGTCTAAACTTCTGCTTTCAACATTAAACCCATATATCATAACTTACGTTCTCAGCTCATCTAACGTGAAGTTTATTTACGTAACGCAAAGGGACTTTGAACTACTAAACTCTAATGATGTTTTAAGCACCATTGTTAGTTACTTTCCAAAAGCTTTCGAAAATGAGTATGTAACTATATATGAAGTTCCTTCTTTGACTCCTCCATCTCCTGAAGTATCTGTCGGCGTTCTACACTTTTCTCCCTCGCTACAAGTGCTTGAAGACGCCCTATGGATTGATGACGCATTTACTGAAGGGTGGTATGCGTTTCAGCAATATGGTCAGGTTAAAAGTCATAAATCTGAAGTGGGAGACGGGGATATGAGGATATCAGTAGTCTCCAATCAGCCTGGGACCGTGTGGGCTGGTTATGCTCTTTCAGGCTTAGCTCTGAACACAACAACCTACTCAGCTTTCTCCTTTAGATATCATGTAGAGAACAATCTTACGTGGTTCACTCTCCAATTGTGGAATTCGTCAAACGAGTTGTTCTACTACATTGGTCACCTAACAGACAAAACCTTTACAACAAGAGTATTTCCGTTACCAGAGAACCAAACAGTTACTAGAATCGAGATTATTGTAGAAACAGTCAAAGACGCTCCTACAAATGCTACAGCATGTGCGTACATTGATTATGTCAAGTTTTCACCTGAAGTCCTATCATGGAAGGATGATACCTTTCTGAGAGATTGGGCATCCTATAAGAAATATGGAAACGTATCTGATTGGGGTGCACATTCCGACGGTGACCTACTAAAAGTAAGTGTCACTTCAAATCAGAGTGGACGCATTTGGATCAGCTACTCACTTCCTCTTGCGCTAAAAACCAAGAAGTCTATTTTATCATTCCGATATAGGGTAAACAATGATTACACATGGTTCACAATCATGCTTCAAAACGCTTCACACAGATTCTTCTTCTATACAGGGCATCTCACAGACCGAATGTTCACTACAAAATCATACTTGCTACCGGATGATCAAACCATAACTCGAGTTGAAATCATCGTTGAAACAATGGACGAAGCACCAGCCAGAACATCAGCTACTGCAGAAGTTGACTATATAGAAATATCGCCAAGCCCGTTTTCAAAAGACGATGCATTCCCATCGCTTTTTGCCTCTCTTTTACCTTCAAAATACTCGATACTCTATGTAGATGACATATTAATGGAAAAACTAGGCATATGCATTGCGAATTACACACATGTTATGTTAACCTCTGACCCCCTAATTCCAATTGAACCTCTCCTTAACTGGACCTTGGATGGAAATATTCTAACTGTTCTTAACACTCGTGGAAATGGGTTTTTCGCCAAATTACTAGAATTGAATGATTCGTCTCCTACGTTCCTAAGTAAAGAGCTAGGCGCAGGCAAAATCCTATACGTAAATTGTTTTCCCATAATTGAAGCCGGAAATCAATCCAAGCTACTTCAACAGGATTTTATAAAGAAAGTTCAAGAAGCCTTAGCATTAGATGAGTACAAACATAGAATAGATGCACTTCCAGTTTACAATTCAGCTTCAGGCAATATTGAAAGCAAAGGCGACTTGTACATTTTGACGGATGTTCTAATGCTACATGGTTCAATAAATCTGACAAACTCTCCTTTTCCAGTGAATGAATCCACAGAAATCAAGGTTTATGGCAAGGTCAATTTAAAGATTAAAAACACAACATTGCAGATTTTTCCATCCGAATCA
>DAOVMU010000015.1 GCA_030630585.1 Candidatus Bathyarchaeota archaeon
GATTACAGTTTATCCCGTTGAAGATCTGGAGCATCTAGCAGACCACAAAGGAAATGTTCTTCCAGACGCCTACTTTGTTCCCTATGGAACAACGGCACGTCAACTCGCTTATGTTATTCACACAGAACTCGGGGAAAGTTTTATCTATGCAATAGAAGCAAGAGAGAAAAAGAGGGTGGGAGAAAACTACACACTTAAGGGCAGAGACGTTATCTCAATTATAAGCGCCAAAAAGAGAGCTTAAGTCATTATTGACCGAAACGTCTCTTGCGCCTTTGAAAAGTCCTAACAGCCCGCAAAAGGTCGATAAATCGAAAGCTTGGCCAATAAACATCTAAAAAGCACAATTCACTATAAGCAGACTGCCACAACAAAAACCCACTTAATCTCTCCTCTCCAGAAGTTCTAATAATTAGATCCGGATCCTGTTTTGACATGTGTGACGTGTACAAGTATTTCTCAAACAGTTGTTCGTCTATTTCCGCTGGACCCAGCTCTCCTTCATGCACCCTCTCCGCAATTTTCTTTGCCGCATCGACGATTTCCGCTCTTCCACCATAGGCAAGAGCAAGATTCAAGAAATGTTCGTCATAATTTCTCGTCGCATTTTCTACATCTGCTATGAGCTGTTGCAGATCCTTAGGCAACATGCTTAACCTGCCTATAACTTTTACGTGAACCTTGTTCTTGTGTACCCGTTCATTCGTCAGGATATTCTGAAACTCTTCTCGTACAATTCTCAGGATTTGATCAACTTCAGTTTTTGAGCGAAGGAAATTCTCTGTGGAAAAAGCGTAAAGAGTTATAGATTTTATGTCTAGTTTCAGGCACCAGTCAAGAAGCTGCTCAACGGTTTCAGCGCCTTTTTTGTGACCAAACCACGGGTTGAGAGCCTTTTTCGAGGCCCATCTGCGATTTCCATCGAGAATAATAGCTATGTGTTCTGGCTTCACACGGTTTTTAACTTGGTGCCATAGCCACTTCTCATAAAACTTGTATGCTCCAATAATTGAGAGGAACGTTTTAAGCATTTGTCATTCAAGCCTCGCTCTCTTAAGTGCATTTGCACATGGGCAATTACGTTCACTGGGCAAAGTCTCAATGGTTTCACTTAAAATTTGCTCAATCTTCGGAAAAACACTTTCTGAAGCTTTGGATACTTCGAGTGCTGTTAATCGCTTTTGAATGCCAGCGGCCATGTTTGAAACATAGCAGACAGAAGCGTAACAGATTTCAAGCTCCCTCGCAAGCACTGCTTCAGGAGCACTGGTCATTCCAACAACGTCGCATCCTAAACGCCTAAACATTTTGATTTCTGCAGGAGTTTCGTAACGAGGTCCCTCAGTGCAGGTGATCACAGCTTTTTCCCAAACATCAAATCCGAGTCTTTTCGCTGTTTCAACTAGAAGTTTACGAATCTCCGGACAGTACGGCTGAGAAACATCAATGTGGGTCACTAGGTCTCCGTCGTAAAAGGTTACTGAGCGAAGTTTTGTGAAATCAACAAAATCGTGGGGAACAACAATGTCGCCAGGCTTAAAGTTACGGTTTATTGCACCAACAGCGTTCGTAGCTAATATTCTTGCCACACCCATTTTGTGTAACGCGTAAATGTTTGCTCTATAATTTATCTTGTGCGGAGGAACTGAATGATTCGGACCATGTCGTGAAAGGAAAACTACATTTTTGCCACGTATTTTTCCAGTATGGAGAGGTGGAGATATTCCGTAGGGAGTCCCCAAACGTAGTTGTCTGGCGTTTTCAAGTAAATTTTCGAAACCGGTGCCGCCGATAATCCCGATTTCAACTTTCCTCAAATTCTTCAACTTGCCCTTCGGTCTCCGTGAAAAACTCTCGTGTAGATCTATGGACTATGATAATAACTAGAGCAGATGCTATACCTATTAGAATGCCGATGACTATAGAGAAGACGAGTTTTTCGTAGCCTCCTTCAGGCTCAATTAGCACTGCGGATGTTCCATCGAGAATCCATCGAGACCATCCAATCAAAACTATTAATCCCGTGTTGCGTAGTAGTCTGACATCGTGTTTAAAATATAAACGTATAGTTGCTCCTAACAGTGTCACGCAAACGCCTACTATTAGGAGGTCCATGGAACCTTGAATAAAGTAGCCGGTAATTTGCGGCAGAATGCCAAGCCAACCAGGTATATCTGGGGGTGTGGCATTGTTTTCGATGAATATCATGGCACTCGTGAACCCTAAGTAGATGCTGACTACTGTACATAGCACTCCTGCAGCTGAGGAAAAAATTGATATCTGCACTGGAAGAGGTGGTGGAGAATACTCCTTGATCCATTTGTAGAATTTCTGAACTGTTTTATCCACTCCGAATCCTTTTACTAGCATGAATGCACTTACAACGAAGATGAAAGCTATCCAATATTGGTAAAGCAGACCAAAAATTGACAGAATCCCTAAGATTAGAAAGAGCAGTCCAGGTACGCCTAATGCAATGCGGGAGTAACGCGGATTCTCAATTATCATTTTCATATATCGTGTAACCAAGGCTACAGTTTCCTCTATCGATTTGCTATGCTTTACCACTATTCTTCTAACAGATGAAACAGGTACTCTTGACTCTATAAGTGGCAGAACAGCTTCGTCTGAATAGCCATCGGTGACTAAAATTACCTCACCTGCTTGAAAAGAAGTTAGCAATTCACTAAGTTCAGCAACTATTTTTCTGTCAGCCCCAACGCCACCAAGTCCAGAACCACAGATTGTCGCTATTTCGAAAACTTCGTCCGGCTTACTTTCCTCCTGCAAACGATCGTAAACGCGCACCGCTTCGAACATTGCGTTTGCATCTGGTTCCTCAGGATCCCTTAAAGCTAAGGCTACAGCGGCATTGAGATTTTCCTCTCTCCCTACGACAGGAGTCTTAATCTCTGCTTTTGCTCCTAAATCACCATCTCTATCCACACACAAAATGAGAATTCT
The DNA here is from genome assembly GCA_030630585.1 of Candidatus Bathyarchaeota archaeon. Taxonomy (GTDB): domain Archaea; phylum Thermoproteota; class Bathyarchaeia; order Bathyarchaeales; family Bathycorpusculaceae; genus SOJA01. The sequence continues at coordinate 2,965 of DAOVMU010000015.1, forward strand.
TTTTTGTTTATTCTCTTCCGCTGTCATCTTGCTATCTTTTCTCCAGTATAGTTTATCTATTTTCACTTTAATCTTGTGTTATCTTTCCCTTCTCTATAACGATTTGGAACTCCTGCCAAGTCAGTTTTTCACCTCGCTTCAGTTTTTCTTTTGCCTGTTTTTCAATCTTTTTCCTCAAAGCTTTTTCACTTCTCTTTTTTTCTTCCACTTCCGCCGCTCGAATAGTTTTCCTTAGCACTTTCATTTGATTTAGAACTCTTGATATTTCTTCTTGAATGGGGGTTGCCTTTTGTCTTGTTTTCAGAAAGTTTTGATGCATATTATCTGCCTCCATTTTGAGTTCTCTGGCTCTGTTGATTTTCTTCAACATTTTATTATGGATTTTTTGGCTTTTCTGGGCAGTCTCTGTAAGTTTTTTGTGGTAAGACCTGTTTTTAGTTTCTATGGCTTTTAGTTCCGTTTGTAACTCGAGCATTTTTCGATCTAGCGTTCCGAGTCTTTTATGAATATCTATCTGAATCGCGAATTCTCTGACTTCATCAATGAGTTCTTTCTCTTCTTGTAGGCTTAGGGATGTTGTTTGAATCTCCCATTCTAGTTCCTCTAGTTTTTTCTGCAAGGTTTGCAGGCTCTTTGAAGGCTTTTTCTTGGTTAAAGCCTTATCTTGTTGACCTAGCTTCTTTGTTTCTTCAATCCTTTCACGAATTCCGGTTATAGTATTTTCGCGTAGCAGCTTCAATTTCTTGACTTTTTCGTTCAATTCATCCCTTTCATTTTCTAGGTCACATATTTCAACGCGTAAATCCCTAACCTGTTCGTTGAGATTGTTCCTTTTTCCCGCCCATCCCTTCGCCTCGGCATTTAACCTTTCGCTCTGCTCTCTCAAAGCAAAGAGCCTTTGCTGTAATTCCTCGATTTTCTGAGTTTTCTCCTTGTGGCCGTGCGACAAGCATTTTTTCCCCTTTTTGCTCGTTAACGAATTGTTTCAATCAGTTTTGTCCTGTCTTTTAATGTGGAAATAGTAGTCTTCATTAAAAAGTCTTATTTTCCTTTAATTATACCAGAACATCTTTCTGCTACTGCGCTGTTTAATGCTTAGAAGATGTCTTTCTCAGTGTGATTGAATCCAAAAAATGTCTAATCCTCTAGTCTTATGCCACCATAGAAATTCTTTCTACATCATTGAAGGCTGTTCCGTTTTTTGCTTCGGTTTATTACTCACTCAAAATTATGCGCGCTGATCCCTATCAACCGTCTCTTCATAACAAGGTCAATAGTATCAATAAAACCTGTTCTTACTGAGAGATTCCTCATAATTTGCAGACCTTTGTCACCTCAAGACGTATATGAGTTCCCAGCTTTTTAGTGCCGAAAAATCACCAGAAAAAAGGAAAAACGAAGGAACAAGGAGACTAGACAAGTTCCCAACGAGTTCCCAGTTACTCTAGGATAATTCTTGCATCGACGGTCTTTGCTCCCTTTTCATAGACTATTATGGGATTCAAGTCAAGCTCTTTAATTTCTTGGTGCTCCATAACAAGCCTTGAAGTGTTCAATAGAATTCTCACTATGGCTTCTATGTCTGCTGAAGGCATATTTCTATACCCTTTTAATAGTGGATAAGCCTTAACCTCAGTGATCATTTCTCGGGCTTCATCTTCTGTTACAGGCGCAATTCGAAAAGTCACATCTTTCAGAATCTCCACAAAAACTCCGCCCAACCCAAACATCAGTGTAGGACCAAATTGTGGATCTTTGGTTGCGCCTACAATGACTTCGGTTGATTCAGGAGCCATTTCTTGAACTAGCATGCCAACTATTTTCGCTTTTGCTTTATGTTTCCTGACATTTTTTGATATTTGCTTGTAAGTTTTTCGAACGTCTCTTGCGTTTCTCAGATTGACTACAACGCCGCCGACATCCGATTTATGGATTATGTCAGGTGAAACAATCTTGAGAACCACTGGATACCCAATTTTCTCCGCAAACTTGACAGCTTCTGCTTCATTTTTCGCTACTTTAAAATCGGTAACTGGAATTCCATATTTCATACATACTGTTTTAGCTTCCGGCTCTAGCAAAAACTTCCGTCCCTCTTTCTTAACTTCACTGAAGATTTCAAGTACTACACTCATGACCGAGACACCTTACAGAATAAACTAATATGGATGGATATCTTTAAAAAGTGTTAGGAGAGCTAACGCCAACATTCAAAGTTCCACTTGTATACGCCCCCATCTTTCAACATCCAAGCATCGCACCCTACGGGTCCCCAAACCCAGTCTTGTTTGCCAGGATCCCAATAGTACCACATCCAAAAACACCCTTCCTCTATGCCATTAATCGATTTCAACAGAATATGACCGGGCTTCATCTCAGGATAGTAATCCGGATCGATTGTGGCTACACTTTGCGTCAGTTGAAATAGTGAAAAACCCGCAGGCACACTTGTTTTATTATGCCACTCTTCGGTATCATTCCCATAATTTATGCATATGCTCACGCTCAGCGTTACAGTTTCGCTCACGGCAATGTTAAGTTCTCTTATTGCAAGCAAATTAAACAAATCATAATAGTCATTTAGCCGACGTCCGAAATCTTCCTTTGTAACATTACCTTCTCGGTAAATCTCCTCACAGGCTTTTTCTAGTCTGTAGCAAGTTTCATTCAAGTCTTCTTGGTTCATTAGAATGGAGCTGTAATTGCCTTTGAGGTTATTCATTAATCTACTGAACGAATCCATCAGAAAAGTGAAGGTTTCCCCTTTATGAGAGGAGTAGCTGTAATGAAGCATTGAATACTCGCTGTGCAGTGCATTATACTTAGTCGTTGATTCATCATAGGTTGAGGACGCTTTATTTAGAGACTGCTGATTTTCAGCTATCTGTTCCAGATGCGCTGTGTTTTGAAGGTAGAAATATCCTGCTAGACTTGACATTGATATGGCCCAAACAAGTGTGGCTAATGTTAGAAACATGAGCGTTCTCTTCTCAACCAATCTTCTTACATCCTAATAGATTGTTCAGAGTATTTATTGATGGTAAAGTTAATATGCCGAAAACAACGGTGTTGGACAAAATGTGAATTATTGAGAAGAATATGCCATAGGCTATTGCAGTTAACATGGCTAAGGCAAAGTTCGTCCCGGCCAGCACAAGCTGGAAACCCACCCCTACATTTGTAACTAGATCGAAAATCAAGGCAATCACGGCTCCAGCGATGGCTGTTTCAGTGCAAAATCTTGCTGAGTCAATTTGCCCTGGCATCAGCCTTCTATAAGCTCCTCCAACAATGCCTGCTATGGCCATTCCAAACATTTGGAAGGGCATGTTTAGACCTGCAAAACCATATGGAGAAAGAAAACCGTTGATAAACATGACAAAACATCCAAAGAATGCACCCCCTAAAACTCCGTAAACTACTCCAATGGTGAATGTTAAGAAGGATGTGAACTCCACATTTGGGGGTCGAGGCGTTAGCTGTATTGCAACACATAGAGCCGCTAGAATGCTGAATAGGGCTAATTTCCGTGTGTTGAACGAGCGAAATCTCATAAACGTTGGATGGATTATCCATCCATATAAGCCTTTCGCAACCAAAGAAGTGTTGAGTACACAGAAAAAGCTGAATCAGCTTAGGAAATTGCCAGGTGAGCGAACACTTTCGCGTCATTAACGATGTTTTCTATTTTCGCATACTCATTTGGTTGATGGGCCATCTCATCTATCGTGCTCCAAACAACTGCTGGAACCTCTATTTTTCGGAAGAAAGCGGCGCACGTTCCCCCGCCAATTCCTCCAACTTTCGACTCTATTCCTCTGACTTTCTTAATTGCTTCTTTTAACATGAGAACTACCTTCGAGTTGGCATCGGTTGGTTTTGGAGCCACACCTTTATGTAATACTTCAATTTTTATTTGTGCTCCAGTCTTTCTCTCAAACTTTTCGGAGAGTCTGTGAACGTCATTCAATATTTCTTCCAAGTTGTAGCTTGGCAGTACTCGACAGTCAAAATGGACTATATCTTCTCCGGGAATTATGTTTACTGCATCAACGTTTTTCTCCTTCTTTGTGGGTTCAAAGGTGCTTTCCGGTGGGTCAAAATAGTCGTTTTTAAGGGAATACTTCTCGTGCAACATTTTGTCTAAGGCAGAAGCGTATTCCATTCCTATGCGGTGGGCGTTCAAGCCCTTATTAGGTCTGCTGGCGTGGGTCTGTTTTCCAATTGTGCGTATTCTAAACCATAAGCCACTTTTTTCAGCTATCTCTATAAAACTTCCATTCTCGTTCCCGCTGTCAGGCACAACTATCAAGTCGTCTTTTTTGAAGAGTCCTTGCTTTATGAGGTGTTGAATTCCATATGTGCTTCCCTGTTCCTCATCAGCAACAAAGGCTAAAACTATTGTTCTTTTCGGCTTTATACCTAATTTTTTCAGAGTTTTAACCGCGGAAATGGATGCAATCATAGATTGCCCATTATCCTCGCTGCCACGTCCATAAATCCGCCCTTCTTGAATTATTGGTTCAAAGGGTTTTGTAACTGTCCAAAGAGACTTTTCTCCTGGTGGAACTACGTCTAGATGTGTTATTATCCAAAGTCTTTCAGTAACGTCTTCTCCATAATAGTAGGCTACGATGTTTGGTCTCTTTCTAGAGGGAACTCTTTCATCTTCTGCGTCGTAGTGTTCTATCTTGTCGAAGCCTAGAGGCTTTAATACTTGCATTAGTTTTTCAGCTTTCCGTAGTTCTCCTTCTCCGCCATTTTCCGGCGATATCGCGGGAACGCGAATAAGCTCCATCAAGACTTGTGTTATTTCGTTTTTCTGCTTTTCAATTTCTGAAAAGATATTTTGAGACTGCACAGGTATCACATCTGAAATTACAAAAATACAATTGTCGTATCAGCCTTTTTAGCATTTTGCCGAGGCAATGGAAGCGAAATCTTAGAAGTTGGCAGTTACTAGCCTAATTCTTGTAGAGCCCTCAGTCGTTTAACTAGGTTTGGGTGTGTTGAAAAGACTTCAACGATCCTGTCCATTGTTGTTATCTTCCGTGATAGAACATTTTGAACCAATTTTTGATCGCTTGAAACTGATACATGCGATAATGTCATGGAGTCTGTTTCTGCACGATCTGGATCAGCGATGAACAGGGCCTTGAAAGCGTTAAGCTGCTGTGTTTTCTTCTTGTTTCTTCTCGCATTTCTGGTTGCGTGAACTATTTTCGCTAGGCCTTCTGAGAGTTTTCGCGGGCCATCATCAACAATTGCAATGCTATGTCTATCAGCGTAATATTCGCGTAATCTACTTAGATAGAGTATAAACATGTTTAGAATCCATGAGAAAATCATGAAACCTATACCCAATAACGCGGTTCCGCCGCCTCCATTTCGTCGTCTGCCGTACATGGACAGCATAAGTGAAAAACCTATGAAGTAGAGTATTGCAGGCAATATAGAAACAAACATCATTATCTGTACGTCCTTGTGCTTTAGATGTCCAAGCTCATGCCCAATAACTGCTTCAACTTCCTCATACTCCAGCGTCTTCAATAAACCATCAGTGACTGCCACGCGATTTCCAGCTATTGGAGATCCATATGCAAACGCGTTTGGAATCGGAATTTGTGCAAGCATAAGCCGCGGCTTTTTTATTCCGCTTTTTCTGCTTAGGTTTTCAACCGTTTCGTGAAGTTTTGGGTTCTCATGTTCAGGAATCTCTCGCACACGATAAAGAGCATCAATGATGTAAGGAGAAATTAACCATTGAAAAATATTAAACGCCACAATTAAAATGCCTAGAGTTATCAGACTTAAAGAGCTCATCAGACTTAGAATTACAGTGAAAAATAGTGTTGATAAGCCGATTATTATTGCTAGGGTTCCAACCATGGATAACCGTAGTTTCCAAAGGCTCATTCTTGTATCCTCAACCAATGTTCACGGAACAAAAGTGACTTATATCCTTTACTACCTTGTATTTTACATTGCTATATATAATGTAAAATGCGCTGCGTCGCCTTATTATGGAGGAACGTGGCAGATGTTCTATAAGATAGTACCTTTAATGCTTAAATACAAGAGAGATTGTTGCTGCAATTAGCGCGACTAAATGAAAATGACATATGCTCTAGCAGTAGTTTCGTTTCTAGTTTTGACACTATCTTCTATCACAACGCTCCTTTAAACGTTGATGTTAACGTTGAATATCCCCCAAATATTGCAGAGTCAGAATCAAATAATAACTGCAACAATCAACGAAAGAGGAAAAGGTGTATTGCTCGTAAGCGCGCGCAGCCCCTCCTCTATGATAAAGAGACATCAAGAACTCACGAACACCCTCCAGATCCAATGAATCAAGCACTCGTTTAATACTCAAAGCTTCTTCCTAACATAAGGTAACTCAAACAACAAATCAATTTCTAAACAGCCTACGCGCTATTGGTTCAAGGCAAAGGATGTCTTACTTTTCGATACGGGACTCGCCAACAGCTCTATCCATGCGTATGAGTTTAAAAGAAGATTGGACGCTGAGGAGCTGAAAGAGCTATTAAAGAAGTATGGTCAGGGAAGAAGCTGGAGGCTATTGAAGGATATGGAGGGGGATATGGAATATTATATCTAACTCAATCTCATAGAAAAGCAGAAAAGCGTCAAGACAATTGAAAAAAGAGGAAGCTGCGGGAGACATCGCCACTTTTTTGTTAAGCGCGCGTGCTATGTGAGGAGACAACTTTTCTAGCTCTTTTTCGGAGGTGTCGCCTCGGTTTCGACCCAGCTGAACTTTCTCTGGAGGGCTTTCGGGTAGTATCGCTTCCAGTCGTAGTCGACTTGTTTTCCCCATTTATGATAGATTCTGGGGTCGATATAGCTTTTGAGAGATGTTGTGAGGTTGTAATCGCAGGTTTCCTTCTGGGCATCTATCTTGAGCTTCAGGTTGCCTATCGCCGCTTTGTCACGTTGCCTTCGACTGTCCAGTCTTTGCCTTAGCTTCTCCATCTGTTCTACATGCTTTGTCTTGAGTGACTTCAATCGTTGCTTTTGCAGAGTCACGGCTTTTCGCTTAAGGCTAATGCGTTTTTTCAGGGCGCGGATGGTTTTACCTTGTTTCTTCCTGTTAGAGAGCTGCCTACGATAAGCTTCTAGCTTCTCCTTCATCGCCTTCAGCTTTTCCTCCTGCTTTTTCAGCGTCTCTCTGTATCTCTCTTCCCGCATCTTAGATTTCTGCTTCAACTTGTTTTGAGCTTCCTTCGCCCAGTTTTTAAGAGCCTTGAGGCGGTCCTTCTTCTTTTCCAAAGATGATTTCCAAGTTTTGGGAATGGTACGCCGGTGGTTGCAGACCTTGGCGGCTTCGAGGTTGGCCATCGTGGCGACATGCTTCTTGAGATATTCGGGATCTTCAAGTTTGACGGGAGCTTTTTCCAACTTGATTTCGACGGCTTTGGATCCATAGTAAGTACGGAAGACCTTTGCTGAAAGTCCAGTCGTCACTTCATCGAGGAATTCGCTCACATGTTTTGAGCCGATGCCATCGAAAAGGGTGGACATCGAGTTCGCTGCGAACTCCTTGAGGTTTCTAATGACGTTATCTGGAAGTTTCACCCTGAAGACATGAGGCACAGAGTCCTTTCCAAGAAAGTTGAAGGTTACAGTGCCGTCACCGTTGGAACTCACATGCTCTGGTCGGAGGGTTGAGGCGCCAACTGTGTCCGCTTCGTCAGGATCCTTCTCGTCGCCGACTCTGATCTTAAGTTTGTTAATAAGAAAACAAACGGTGGCCACTTTCCTGCGTCTTGGATCGTTGGCGTTGAGGTTTCGCTTGATGTGCTTTTGGACTTGGACAATGTTTCTGCGAAGCTCCCTTGCTTTGTCATATTTCTCGATGTCCTTCCTCTGCTTCATGATGCTGGAGTCGGAAAACCAAACATATTTAATCTTACCAGCAAGTTTATCCCGCCATCGTGCGATCCACATGGTGTCAGGCTGCCAGACGATAGCCTTCCATTTGCCCGGCGGTTTAGGGGCATCTGGTGAGAGGTTAAGCTCGACATCTTCCTCGCGAGGTCCCTCCTTCCAGCGACCCCTCAAGGGGTGATTTCCTCGACCAATGAAGATCGAACTGGGTTCGACGACATAGTTGGCCACCTCCAACTGGACACCGTTAACCGAAGCATATCCAAAGCGGTTCTTATTGATCTCCCTCTGGACTTTCCTCTGAGTCGCCAGTTGTTTCTTCTCCTCTCTAGAGAGATTTGCCTTCCTAACTCGTTCCCTTTCAACGATAGAAAGGATCTCGGAGTAGTCGACATCGCCAGGCTTGACTTTAATGCCAAGTTTCTTTGAGAAGTTATTGTGGAAGTTCTTAGTGAAGACGGAGTCCTCAACATAAGGAGTCCCTACTTTTTTAGCCCATGCGACAGCCATCTCTTCCTGCTCCGATGTTAGCTTGATCTTCTTCTTCCTTACTTGGACTGTGAGACCTTTTCCTTGGTATCGGGGTGGAACTAGGACGCCGTTATGGTGTAGTTGTTTCATCTGCGTTTTTCGCCTGAATGGTTTTCTTATACGGAAGTGTAGAGGACTTAAACCTTGCTTCTTATAAGTACACATCATGAAGCTTCTCATGTATAAAAACATCTCCAACATCCTTCAATACATGGATTAATTACAGGTCTGTTTCTAATGAGAAACCATATGGGAGAAGCAGGGAGTCATGTATGATAAAGGTCTCAGAACTGACGCAAAAAGGGGATTTCGGCATTAACTATGTAAAAGGATAAGCATCCTTTTAAGGAAGATTCTATACTCGTTCTAAACGAAGAATCGAGGTGGCCAGTTGGGTAAGAAGAAGGTCATAAGCGAAGAAGAATTAGCTGAAATGGTGCTTCCAGCTGCAACCGATGTTTTAGGTGTAGCTGTCAAACTGCTTGGTTTTGATCGTGTTCTGGTTAAGTGTCAAGACGGACATGAACGTTTATGTCGTATACGTGGTAAGTTGAAAAGACGTGTTTGGGTACGTGAAGGAGATGTTGTTTTGGTTTCTCCTTGGGATTTTCAGTCTGATAAGCGTGGAGACATTTTTTGGCGCTACAGGCGTTCTCAGGCAGAACTGCTTCGTAAAAAGGGGTGTTTAACCATCTGATTCGTATGAATGGAGAAGGGTAAGTGTCTTTTCGGAAACACGTTGAAAAAAGGCTTGATAGACAAGAAAAGGCTTATGAAACTGAGCGGTTAATGAAGGAAAAGCGAAGCGAAGAATATGAAGTCTTGGAAGAAGTTTTTGACCGTTCAACACTGATGGTGATTTACGACTTTCTAAACAAGGGCATTATAGATGAAATTCACGGCGTAGTTAAAGCTGGAAAAGAATCACGTGTCTATTGGGGAAAAGACAAGCAAGGAAAAGAACTGGCAATAAAAATATACTTAACTGTCTCAGCTGAATTCCGTAAAGGCATGCTCAAATACATAGAAGGAGACCGGAGATTCAAAGGAGTAAGACGTGACACCCGCTCCTTAGTCTTTGCTTGGGCTCAAAAAGAATTCAGGAATCTCGAACAGGCCACAACCGCAAAAGTCAGGGTTCCAAAGCCAATTGCCGTGAAAAAAAACGTCCTAATCATGGAGTTTATAGGGAAAAACGGGATAAGCGCTCCTTCCATGAAGGAACAGCATCCAAAGAGTCCTGAGAAAACCTATAAACCCCTTCTGGTTTGTGTAAAGCGGCTTTATCGTAAGGCAGGTCTTGTCCACGGAGACTTAAGTGAATACAATATCATGATTTGGAGAGGTCGCATAGTGTTGTTTGACGTTTCACAGGCTGTTCCACTTAGCCATCCCCTAGCAGACTCGCTTCTGCTCAGAGATTTAAAAAACATAAATGGATATTTCCACCGATTAGGCGTTGAAGTTCTCTCAATCGAGGAATGTTATAAGAAGGTTACAGGCCATGACAAAAGCTAGCACATTCCTAAAAATTCCAACAGAACGAATCGGGGTGCTAATAGGACCAAACGGAGCAATTAAAAAACATATTGAGAAAACGCTCTTGGTTAAGCTTGAAATAGAGAGCGAAACCGGAGGTATTGCAATAGCTTTGGCTGAAAACGCTGAAGACCCTTCTTCGCTTTTCAAAGCTAAGAGCGTTGTAACCGCTATTGGAAGAGGCTTCTCTCCAGAACTTGCTTTCCGCCTGATTCGCAATGAAGAGGCTTCTTTGGACATAATCGATCTACGGGTCATTTTCGGAAGGTCTGAATCGGACATAAGACGCGTCAAAGGAAGGATAATAGGCATGGGGGGCAAAACGCGAAGAATAATTGAGGAGTTGACAGAAACCAACGTGTCTATCTATGGACATACCATTGGCCTAATCGGAGACATTGAACAGATTCAAGCTGCAAGAGAAGCCATTAAAATGCTGATTAGAGGAAGCCAACACACCACAGTTTACAGATTTCTACACAGAAAACGAAGAGAACTCAAAAAGAAAATGCTTGAACTTTGGGAAAAACCAGCGGAGAAATAAGA
>DAOVMU010000023.1 GCA_030630585.1 Candidatus Bathyarchaeota archaeon
AAGTGCCCGGTTTGCAAGACTTATACTCTTAGGATAAAGTGTCCGGCGTGTGATGCCAAAACCGTTCTTGAGAAGGTTTGTCCCAGATGCGGCAGAAGCTTAAAGGGAGATTCATGCCCAGTCTGCAAAATCTCCGCTAAATCATCTCAAAAACAACCTATCAACTTCAAAGAACTCCTTAAAAACGCAAGAAGCAATCTAGGTGTTTCCGTTCCGAAGATTTTGAAAGGTGTGAAGGGCTTAATTAATGAGTCAAAGACTCCAGAGATTATTGAAAAAGGTGTTTTACGTGTGAAACATGATCTGTCAGTTTACAAGGATGGGACTATTCGTTTTGATGCCACGAATGCTCCTTTGACACATTTTAATCCTTCTGAAATTGGAGTTTCAGTTGAGAAGCTTAGGCAACTTGGCTACAATTACGATGTTAATGGCGCCCCCTTAACGAATGCAAAGCAGATATGCGAACTTAAAATTCAAGATGTTGTTATTCCTAGGAGATGTGCGGAGTACTTTATACGGGTTGCAAACTTCATTGACGAGCTTCTGACAAGGCTTTATAGGCTTTCGCCTTACTATAGTGTTAAGAGTGTGGAAGACCTTGTGGGGCGTTTGGTTGTTGGTTTGGCTCCCCACACTTGTGTGGGTATGTTAGGACGCGTCGTGGGCTTCACAAGCTTGAGTGTCTGTTATGCTCATCCAGTTTGGCATTCAGCCAAGAGGAGGGATTGTGATGGCGACGAAGATGCGTTAATGCTTGCGTTAGACACTTTGATTAACTTTTCTCGTGAATATTTGCCTGCACAGATAGGTGGGATAATGGATGCTCCGCTGCTTTTGATTCCTGTGGTCAATACGAAGGAGGTGCAAAGGCAGGCCCATGATGTTGATGTTGCTTGTGCTTACCCAGTTGAGTTTTATGAAAAGACTTGGGAAAATGTGGAAGCCAAGCATGTCAACTGCCTCATAGACTTGATTGAGTATAGGCTTGGAACAAAGGCGCAGTTTGAAGGTTTTAGTTACACGACACCTGTTTCAAACATCAATATTGGGAATCACGAGAGTTCCTATAAGCGGTTTAAGACAATGATTGAAAAGCTGAAAAATCAGCTTGACTTGGCTGAGAAGATTGCGGCTGTTGATGCTAAAGAAGTAGCCTTAAAAGTTTTAACCACACATTTTATCCGAGATATTGCTGGGAACCTTCGAGCTTTTTCAACGCAGGGCTTTAGGTGTAAGTTATGTAATAGACGTTTTCGACGCTTGCCGCTTCGTGGTAAATGCCCATCATGTGGTGGAGCACTAACCTTGACTGTCTATCAAGGTGGAATAGAGAAGTACTTGAATGCGGCGGAGCATCTGATTGAAAAATATGGGTTGCCACAGTATTATGCTCAAAGGATTCTGCTTGTCAGAGAGGAGATTAACTCTTTGTTTGAGGGTAATAAGCCTAAGCAAATTAGTCTAGTAGACTTTGTTTAGGGGTGAAACCTTTTTTATACATAGACACATAATGATTTTTGGTGCGTATGATTAAAGAAGTTTATCACCCTAATGCTTACTTAGTTGACTATAGAAACGTAAAACCTGGTTTAAGAGCCAGAACGCGCATACTAAATGCTTTGGAGAGCGTTTTCGCTGACGCCAAAACAATTGCAAAACAGGCGGCACTACATTATGGAGTTGTTATGTACCATCTAAAACTTTTAGAGGCTAGGGGATTAGTTCAACGGAAAGGGAGTAGACCATCGGTCTGGAAACTTACTGGTTTGGGACAAAAGAGGTTACAGTGGTGAGAAGGTGTGCCTCGTAAGAAGTCACGGAAGAAAAGGAAGCCTAAAACTGTTGGCTTAGGCGGGATTGTTGAGCCGGGTGTTGGAGCCTTGTACGTCAGAGGTGCGTGGATGAAAAAGCTGAATGAAATGGGCAAACACAAACGCAAATTAATGAAGAGAAGCCGTAGTAAACGGAAATAGGTTTTCAATAGGGCGCGCGTGCGCGCGCCATATAAACCAAATGACAAACATAACTGCGACGACGAAAATCAGGATAACGACGAGACCTACAAGTGATTTCCTATTTTTCAAGGTTATCATCATAAGCTATTTCTTTACTACTAATATGTCTTGACTAAGACGCTTGACGCGCGCGGTGATTACGCAAGTGTTACCACATGGATAACACTAACTACATTGCTACAAAATTTGAATAAGTGCAAGCACACACGACTCCATAGATCCAATAACTCGATCTAAATTCTGATAAGGAAAAAAGTCGAAAAAAAGATCGAACGTTTAATGACCGATTATACAACTAATCTTCTAGTTCATCCTCCAAGTCCAATTTAGCTGCATCACGTTTGTAGCTGTCAACTATTCGCTTTAATATTGCAGCAGTCCTTGGCCACATATGCTTGATTTTATCTGCTTGATGCTGATATTTTTCAGCAAGCTCGCGCTCTTGCTTTCCACCTTCGCCCAAAGCACGTGAAGTCACACCGCGTTGATTATACAGCCCTACTTCAATCCCACGCTCAATATCTCTAGTCTCATATCGTTCCAATAGGTCTCTCACAGCTTGATGTGGCCATATACCATCGCTTCCAGGCGGAGAACGTGAAAGCAACTTACCTATGTATTCATCACCAATAACTCTTCGATTTCGCTTGGCACACTCTTCTCTTACCTTTTCTATCCACTCTTGCAGTTGGGCAGCGCTAATTTCCTGATCATCGCCTTGACCAGGCAACTGGTCAACCAACTCCAATAAGTGCCAAGCATTCTCGGCTTGACGTTTTCTCAATTCGGGCGACAGGTTCGAGGGCTCCTCTTCTATAGGCGGATCTGCCTTAAAGGCAAAGCAAATTAGGCGAACAAAGAACAGGGGGTCTTTCAAAACCTCGTCTAGGAGAGCTACAGGCAGAATGTCATTGCGACGGAAAATACGTATATACATCCACTCAATGCGGGCCAAACGCTTTCTGTCAATGTCAGGGTTGGATTGAAGCGCCTTTAACACCTCAACAATATCATAACTAATTGAAATTATGGGCGTCGTTTCGTGGTCCGCTGGATCAGTTGCCGCAAGCTCGAGAGCTCTTGCCAAGAGGTCGCTATCTAGGCCTGTGTCCCGTGCAATTGTGTACACATACTGCGCAGCTGCATCAATAGCCGCGAGCGGTCTTCTGCAAGCTAATAATTTTTGAATTACCCAATTAGCATATTTGGCATCTTCGTCTTGCAGGTAGTACCTCCTTACATTCTCCCAATAATGTTTCTTTGCCCCTTCTGTCAGAGTTTCAAGGAAGTCAAACAATGCTTCTTTGAATGGTAGGCCTAGACAAAAGGCTGCCCAAATCTTATCGGACCAGGTTCCAGTGTATTGCTTACGTATGGTCGCAAGCCATTCATGGTTCTGTCTATATCTGGCGCTAGCATATGTCATAGCGGCTTGGACTAATGAGCTGTTTTCATTATCTAACCAACCTAGCACCAAATCCTCTATTTTGTCCGCAAAGCTAGAGTTGCCCAGAGAGCTACCAACACTCCAAGGCAGCTTGGCGATCGCGGCTAAGCGTTCAATTCCTGAAGCCTGTAGGGCATTCCATATTTTTTCTAAAGCATCGATACGTGCTTGCTCGATTAGTTTCTGTCTTTGTTCGTGATCTCGATGAGGCGCTGGATCAGGTAAATGCGGAAAAGGATGATCAAATAGAAACTTATATCTAGTTACTAAGTCATCGGGAATCAAGCTCTGATAAAGGCCATCAAGCTGGTCAACAACCTTTTTAGGTAGTGCCCACTTGGCATCAGAAAACTTGCGGTGGCGAGAGACTGTTTCTCTCAATTCGTTGCGTATTTCGTTGGCAGCAATATCAGTTAACACGGCTGAATCAATAATTCTTCTAAGCTGGATTATAGCTAAGTCCAAAGACTCTTTAGGCAGTTGGGGGAGCTTCTTCGTTACCTCTAACCAACGAGTATTAGGCTCTTCATTTACGTGCTTCAGTATCCTATCTGCAATAGCCACAACATGTTGATAATACTCTGTCCGTGTAACACCCGCCTTCCATCCCTCGTCCCAATCACGAAAAGCTGGCCGGTGTATAGGAGTCGAAATACCACCTCCTCTTTCTGGGAGAAGATCCAGCAATAATTTCCAAGCAGACTCGGGCTCAAACCGGATCAATGAATCAATGATTTTAAGCCTTTCATCCAAAGGTGCTTTTGTTTGAGGTAGCCAGCCTTGAAAAATCTCTCTAAGGGTATTGGACGGACGATTCATATAACGACCACCAGGATCCAAACGAGCAAGCTTTGCCAAAATATGGACCACACGAGCCAAGTATTCTAGTTTCCAAGAGATACCTTCAAGTGCCCATAGCAAGCCTGCATGCAGACAGCCGCCCATATCGCCTTCTTCCACAAAAAGTTCCATTACTGGTGGATTCTCTCCCTGAAGGCTGGTTTCCACCGCCTCCATAAAAATTTCAGGTGCAGCCTCAGCTAATAATGGTAGTTCTCTTGCAAGTGAACCCCAGCGTTGGCCAGACATGCCTTCCATTAAGAGTTGCCTTACCCAATAGGACACTTGGTCTTGTACTGAACGTATACCAATATTCTGGCAGTCTCTGTCACCATAGCTACCTAACATCGCTAACATTTCTGCAAGTCCATGGCGTAGCAAACCGGAGTATCTAGTATCCTTACCATATACTTTTGCCATCCACCTTTTTTCAGGCGCCAATTCAAAACGTGGATCAATGTCTTGTAGTACTTCCTTTATTACTTCACCAAATCTCTCCAAAACACTCGCGTTAATAAATTGACTGAGCAACGACCAAGCATCTTGGCGCGAAACGATTTGCCAAACATTCCCCACACGGTGAACGGGAGGATCATTTCCTGTTGCCCATCTATGTAACCATTGTTCAAATTCATTGTAAGGGATGTCTGCTAACTGGGCTATTTTAGCACAGTCGTTTTTATTGTCAGCGCTCCATGCACCACCAAACAGTGCTGCTATCAGTAGTCCTGCATGTTCAGAAGTTGCCCAATCGGGCTGTTGATAGTCAATTGGAGCAAGCGCGGGATGCCTGCGAATAAGATTCAAATATCCCCTACATGAGCGTACAACCTCTTTGGCTGTGTCTTCTTCTAAGCCCATAGCAACTAATGCGCTGATCTGTTGATTACGATCTGCTTTGCTTAAAGTAATACCTGATTGTCGACCACCAAGTTGTATATAGGATGTTGGTAGAATTACCCAATGACCGTGCTGTGTTGCTAAGCCCAAACTGTGAGAATTTTCAAACTGGGGAATAAGAATCAGCGGTTGTTGGCTGTCAATTAGAATATTCCATTCTTTTGGTTCCTTGACCACCAAAAAACGAGATGAAAATTCCATATATTTCTTTATCACTGCAAGAGCAAATGCATACGCCTCCTCTTCTGATTCACCCAAAACGCGAATAGCAGAAGGTTCCGCTTTCAATTGGTTGACTAAATCATTTGCTTGATTTTGCCGACCAGCAAGTACCAAGTCTGCATTACATGCTAGTTGTGTCGCATAACTCCAACCATCCCAAGCTTGCTCAATATCCCATGCGCCTTCTGGTCGCTTACCAATCAGCCTTGCAAACCATCGATGTACTGCAGGGCATTGGTCAAGCCAAGTTTCTAAATCGTTGGCATTTAGGCCTTTGACCTGCGCCCATTGGCCCTCAGAATTTTTCTCTCTTACCCAATTATCCCGTTTGGCCCAAGTTTGCGATGTTACAAATACGAATGCAGTTTTTTTCTTATTAACACCTTGCGGATTGATTGTACGTTTTTGGTAATCATCATTTGCTTTGTCTTTGATACTCTTATTAGTGCCAAATTCAAAGACATTAACGCCTGCTGAAACGAAGGCATTACCCTTTTCAGCAATTAGAACACCATCCCAGCCGCCAACTGAAACACTATCTCCGGCAGGAAAACTAAGCAAAGATGGATTTATACTTGCTAACACGAGCTTTCGTACTAAAAGCGGTAAAGTGTCTTGGGCTTGGCGACGATTAGTGCCGGTCCACTGAGTAATATCCTGTGCGGTTACATGCCAACCATCAACCATTGTCTTTCCTCTTATTTACCTATGAATCATGTTGTTTCAGTTTCAGAAAACATCATTCAAATAATGGCTCCTCCAATTATAAAAAAGTTACATAAACAAGAGAGTTATGTTATCTCGCAGATAACAAAGGCAAGTCATAGATTGAACGTGTACGGATAGAGCACTCTGGAAACCGAGCGCATGATGCTCCGAAAAAATTAATGCTGCACGCGCGAGAATATGATCAAAGAAGCCTTAGTAGACCAGAACACGCGCATCAATTGATGAATGTTTCTTCAATGAAAGAAATCAAATCAGGTAAGTCGTCTAGGACCAATATGCTGCCAATAAGACAACACAGAGCATACCACGACCTATGATCTTCACTGTCATCTAGTAAAGCTCCTAATATGCCCAGCCCAAGTAGCCCGGCACCACCAGTCCAGTGATGTATGCGCGCGCGCGTCTCCCGCATAGCCCCCTTTCTGTTGGCCTCACGATTTCTGATGTTTCTAACGAGTTGTTCGAAATCCTCTAACTTCACCACGTAGTCGCTGTATTTCTTAGCGCGCGCATCTAATGATGGATACCCTTATTTACTTACGACTTTGACCACACCCCACAAGAAAAACCGGAAAGCGGAGAAACTGGCCTAGAATCTTATACTGCATTCAACATTAAGAGTTCGGTTGCAACTTAACTAAATATAGGTTGAATTGAAGATTTCTGTTGGAAGGGTCTGTTGCGTTGATGGGGTTTGTGTTGCAAATTGAGGCTTGAGGTTTTTCGCTTAGCGCGCGTTTTAACGCGTTAGAACTGGTTTTTACTGAATAGTTGGCTGGTCTGAAGCATGAGGCATCACGATTAATGACTTCGTTTTTTCTTTGAGACTTTCAATAACTGACGAAAATTTTCTTTCAGGTTTTCAAAGGAAATTCCTAGTACGTCAATTTTCTCAATTTTTCCTTCACCGAGGCCTCTGTTCATTGCTTCTAGTATGACTGGCATTTTCTCAGGATCCAAGCCAACAAGAGCAGCCCCAACTGCCTCTACGGCGACTGCGTCTCTTCCAACCAAGAGGATGTTAGTTTTTATTCTGTACCGAGTGCTGTCTGGTCCAACATGTGGGTTAGCTCCTGCTCCGCGATAAGTGTATGTACCATCTAGAACAACAAGGTCTATTCCACCTATCGCCTCATAAGCGTCAAGGAGAGCTGTCTCCAGCTTCTTGTGGAACCTTGCTTTCTTTCTGTCCGGAATCAAGCCTAACAGGTTCTTCAAAATGCTTCCTTTCTCAAACGTGCGTAACACATGGGTGCTTACGAAGACGTTGGGTTTAAAGAGTATGTGCGAAAAGCCTATTTCTTCGTCAGTAATCTTGACTTTTCTAGTGTTTGCGTCTTCTGAGAGATTGAAGGGCACAACTCTTTCAGTGAAGAGCGTCTTCCAGATTTGAAGCCTTTCTGTACCCGTTCCTTTGTAGTTGTCGGACTCAGCAAGGAAAATCCGTGGGGCCTGGTTGAAGCTGTTAGCGATTGCATTAACTACGTTGACTGTGGAGTGAGTTTCTGCTTTATGATTGAAAACCCCTACTTTGATGACGACAGGTCTCTTCTTTGTGTTCAAGTCGTCTATGTTTCCGATAAGTTTGAGCGCTTGTTTAAGGGATCTTTGAACATCTCCATTGAATTCAACTATAGCAACCTTTGATATCACACTTGTCACCTTAAACCATTATACACGGGCATCGCATCTTCATCTTTCTAACGGCTCATTCTTCGAGTGCTTTTTTCATGTGTTTGATGGCTTCTTCCTCGAATGGCTTAACTTTCCTGAGTATCTCCGCTCCTTTCTTTCGATCCTCCAGTTTCATTTCACCTTGGAATTTGAAGGGGAAGATTCGCATAAATTCTTCCATGAGCTTCCAGCCTTTCTCGTAACACTTTGCAGCTTCTTGCAAGTGCTTCAATTGTTCTCCATGATATTTCTTCGCAAGTCGAGTTAGGAACTCTCTAGACATCCACCGACCTTCAGCGACGCAAGCACCAACATAACTGTTACCCATGTAGTTTTGTTTTTCTTCCGGAAGGGTCTCTAGAACGTTCGCCCATTCATCCAAAGCTGTGGGGCCTCCAACATAATTGCCGAGGATTGGAACATTAGCTGCCGCGAAGTTGATGGCTCTCTCAAGTGCCTCTCTGTCAGCTTCTGTAGCGTCCATGTCAACTTTGTCTCGGAAGAAGAAAGCATCAATGCAACCTGGTGCTCTTAAGTCGTAGAAGTTGATGGGTTCTTCTGGTTTTTTAGTGAGTGTTCGGAATGTGCTTGTTATATAGGAGTTTCCCTTATAGCCCTTGACGATTCCATACTCTGGCACGATCAGTCCCCAGAGAACTACTGGTCTGTCTCTTTCGTCTATTTCCCGTTTGATTTTGTCGAATAGTTTCTTTGCTATTTCGATTTCTTGAGGCGTTGGATTGCCTTCCTTTGCTGGATAATCGTGTGGATATTCGTAGTGTTCTATCGTCCATCCGAGGCTTTCGGTTCCTTTGTGAATTCGCTTCCAAGTCTTAGGGGGTAGGGCGGTTGGTCCGGAAGGACAGGTTACGCCTTTAGAGACGTTGATTAGGAATGCGTAGCCGGAGTAGCCGCCTACATCAACAGTGTCGCAGTCAACGCCTAATGCTTTTAGTGATCCTGCTATTGCGCCAGTGTAGGAAAGCCAACATGATTGATACTCGGTTTTTTTATTTATTATTTTCTTATTCAATTTTTTTCCCTCAATCAAGCCTTTGGTGTAACTTCTGAGTAGAAGCTCGCGTCTCTCCTCTTCTCTTCGAGTAGAATCTTTGTACGTCGCTGCTGCGGCGTTTAATAGTTCCTTACCATCAATTGTTAGGATGTATTCTCCTCTGGCAACTCTTTTGACGAGTCCTTTTTTCATCAGTAGGTTTAGGTGGTTGGCTAGAGCTGTTTTTGATAGTTCTGTGTGTTGCATTAATTTGGAAAATTCATGTTCTTCTCGTAAGAGTAGTGCAAGTATTTGTATCCTTGCTGGATGCGCAGCGGATTTTAGTAGTTCTGCTATTCCTTTGGGAGATTCGAAGAGGATGCTTTGTAACTGTTTTTCATGAATCTTCTTGCTCAACTAAGCTACACCTTAAGTGAACTAACCTGGGTGTTCAGCGTGATTTAAAGGGTTCGTTTAGATGAACTAAAGTACTAATATTCGTGAATAACATTGATGTTGCAATGATGCCACACGGTCGGAGGCATTAAGGATTAGCGGTTACGCGAGGGTTTCCAGTGAGAATTCAAAGGGCTTCTAAAATGTGTACAATTTATGCGTTTCAACCTTGATAGATTATAGACCCCCTATATTTTTTGTGCATCGCCAACATTTAGCTTCGAATATGTATGAAGTATGTTCGCGATTTTTCCGCGCAAACAAAAAAAGATAGACCCCTCTAGATTTTTCAATGTTGAAACTGTTGTCGTAATCATGTTGCGAAAGTTCGGCAAACTAGATTGCCCAAATGGTTTAAAGCTTGAGTGATCTTTGTTTTCTGTTGGGATGGTGTTCGTTTGTCAATAGTAAAGCAATTTGGGGCTGACTCGGAGTTAAAGAAGCTTTATCATGTTTATCTTTGGATCGTGTTAGTAGGCGGTTTTCTTTGGTGGATGATTCCAATTGTTGTCTTTGTCTTGCTTTCATTTGAGATGTGGATTGGAGTTGTGGTTGCTCTGTCTTCTTTTGTTCCGCTTGTTATCGCTGTTGGCTTCGTCCTGTACTGGATTCCTAAGTTTTATTCTTCAATAACCTATATGTTAGAGGATGACAAGCTCACAGTTACTAAGGGCGTGTGGTGGAAGACTAAGAGTTTTGTGCCCTATAACCGCATAACCAACATTAGCATTTGTCAAGGTCCGATTTCTAGGCATTATGGTTTGGGTAAGCTTTCGATTCAAACTGCAGGTTTCTCTGGGACAAGTAGCAGCGGTGGCAAAGTGGCAGAAGCCATAATTTTTGGAGTCAAGAGCTTTGAAGAGATAAAAGACATCATAATCACGTTCGTTAAGGGGATGAAGCCAGAAGCCATAGAAGCAGAAGCCGACGTCAAATCTTCAAAGGATATAAACCAACAAATTCTCACGGAACTACGCAAAATAAGAAAAGCCATAGAGAAATAAGCGCACACTAAGAGACTTAGATAACGTAATTTCGAGTTCTCGCATAAAAGCTGCATTGGCAGGGTGAGTGTCCACATTTTGGGCATTTGCTGTCATACTTGTTTAAGACTGCCTTTTCAAGGTCTACGTCCATGACGTTTGCAAGCGAAGCCAACCATGCATTGACGTCTGCAAACTCGTTTTCCAAAGCTTTTTTATCGTCTGTCTTCAATGCTTCCCCTAGTTCTTTCACTTCATCCACAAGCCAGTCGAATGTTCCTTCTATACTCCGTTTAGAATCTCTATGGAAATATATACGCCGCATCATCTCCTGAAATTCACGCATATGCATATTTCTTCACTTTATGTTCTCTGAAAACGTATAAGCAATATTTAAAGCAAACAACAAACCAAACTTCAATCTGGTGAAAAAATGACTCTGTCATTTACCATTCGGAAATACCAAGAACAAGACAAGGAGCAATGCCGCGGTTTGTGGAGAGAGCTGACAGAATGGCATCGTGAAATCTATCAAGACCCAAATATTGGCGGAGAACATCCAGAAGATCACTTCGATAAACACTTAGTTGCGGTTGGACCCGACCAACTATGGGTCGCTGTATCCGACTCTAAAATAGTTGGGCTTGTTGGACTGATGTTGAAGGATGAAGAAACTGAAATAGAACCACTCATAGTCAGCAAACCATACCGCCGCAAGGGAATAGGAACAAAACTGATAGAAACAGTCGTTTCTGAAGCCAGAAAAAAAGGGGCGAAATATCTCAACATAGGGCCAGTGGCACGAAACGTAAGAACCATAAAATTCCTATACAAAATAGGCTTCAAAAACCTTGGATACATCACCCTATTCATTGACTTCTCCAAGCGTCCTTGGAAATCAGGACCCGCAATCTTCGGATGCAAATTTAACTACTAACAGATGACAGGCATGTAGCTTAAGAAAATTCAGAAACTAAATCAGAAGGTCCATTTGTTCCTTCTTAAACTGTTCAATCTTAGATGTCGGAAAACTGCGAACATACTAAGCACTTGAATCCTATGCTCACCCAACAATTCGAGAAAAGTCTTAATTGAACGGTTGCTGTGTCCAATCACTCACAATGTAATCTGCAATCTTATCGCTTACTTTCCCATCGTTTAAGCACTAAACTCACTAAGTTGTCTAATCTATCCCTAACTTTCTCATCCTCAATCAACGTTCCCGAAACCGAACTCTGACCGTATTCCGCAGACTGCAACAATAATGATGGTGGCGGATATTTACAGTCATAATGATCCAGAATCACTGTGTGATATGCAAGGTCACCTCCAGCAGGAATGTTTCCTATCACGATTAATGCTGTAATTTTACTTGACACGTATTGTTCAAATTCTTCGGAATCTTTGATAATTCCTTGAGCTCTTTCTCCAAAAGCGCAATATAGACTTGCTGCCTTGCCACCATACGTTGGAACCGAAAGCACAATGATGTCTGCTTCTTTCATTTTGCTGTAAATCCTTGGCACATCATCTTGAATCGGGCATTCTTCATCTTTGCCTCTTAATTCGCGAGCGAAGCATTCGTAATTGCAATGGCTACACGGTTTTATCTCGCAGTCATAAGCATTAATAACATCAGTCTCAAATCCTTGCTCTCTTAGCTTCGTTAACACGTAATCTACGCAGTTTAAGCAGTTCCCTCTTTTCCTTGCACTAAACGCTATGCCTAAAGCTTTCATGTGTTTTCTCTTTCAGCGGATTTTTATGTACTTGTATGCTTCTGTCGCGTTCTCAAAGCAGTAATGCACTTTCTG
>DAOVMU010000112.1 GCA_030630585.1 Candidatus Bathyarchaeota archaeon
AAGGAGTACAACATTTTCATAATTTGTGCCGTTGATGTAGTCTGCCACTTGTTTCGTTACGTACTCGATTGTTTCTTTGTCGAGTGGAAGGGCGATTTCGTGTTGGGAAAGGGGGTAAACTTCGTCCAGTTCGATTGGGATTACGCCGAATGGAGCTGCGTAAAAGCATATGTGAGTCTTGTTTAAGTGATCTTTGAATGCTTCCCTAAGAAGCTTCGAAGCTTCAGCAAATTCCTTTGATTTATGCAAAGGTTTCATTCGGGTTTGAGGTATGAGCAAAAGAATTTTGGCTCCCTTGGGTGGGGAGTATCTTTCCATCATTTTTTTTCTATGTCTGACAATTTCTGGTCGGATTAATCCGATGGAATTGAAGAAGAATATGCCGCTTTTTTTTACTGCTGGACTGTGCTTTTCAACAAAGTCTTCATGTTCTCTCAGTCTTTTTAGAGCTTGAAGTAAGGTTGGGTGACCATGTGCTCGCATTTCAACGTGTTCCCATAGTCTACCGTGTTTTATCGCTTGTTTTATGCGTTTTAGTTCGGCTTGGCAAGCGTAGAGATTGTGTTCGGCGAGAAAGGTTTGTTTCCCTTTTATTGACATTTCTGAAACTTCCTTTGGTGTTGTTTTTGAACAATTCGGGCATGTGCATGGAAAATATTCAAGTTCAACTAGTCTTGAAGTTCCGAATTCTGTCATGTATCGGTTTTTTCTGGCGTATATTGCGTAGGCTGCGGAGTCGAAGAGGTCACATCCTAGGGCTACGGCTAAACTGAACATGAATGGATGTCCTGCTCCAAATAGATGGAAGGGTTTTTCGAGGGGTAGGTTCATTTTGGCGGTTATTATCATGCCTACTAGAACGTCGAAGCGATAGTGTTCCATGACTTCAGTTGGGCTTCCCAAAGCGTGTATTTCGAATGGTAGTTTCGCCATTTCACAGGCGGATTTGGCTATGAGATCTAGGTATTGACCTCCTTGAATTGGACCTACCCAGAGGATGTCTTTTCGGGTTTTGGTTTTGAAGAGTTGCTTTGCTCTTTTGAGCGTTTTGCTTACTGTTTGTTCTGCGTGTTTTCTTGTGACTTTCCATCCTGTTGGCCAATCTAGAATTGTGGCTATGTCTGTGTCTATTTGTTCTTGGTATTCCACGATTTCTTGTGAGGATGTTTCTATATCTCCGTAAATGAGAATTTGGTATGCTCCTGAATCAGTCATTATGGTTCCGTTGAAGTCTAAAAATCTATGTAGACCTCTCTCTGTTGGCTGATTCTGAAAGCTTTTCTTTAATATGTACGCGTTGGTTATTAAGGCCTCGCAACCAAAATTCTCGTGTATCTCTTTTGGAGGGATGGGCTGGATGTTTGGGTTTATCACTGGGAAAAAGAGAGGCGTTTCAACCGTGCCGTTTTTAGTTCTGAGTCTCCCAATTCTCGCAAGCAAATCTCTTTCTTTTATTTCAAAAGCCATCTTTAAGCCTAAACACAAACAGCAAAACACACATATAAAAAATGCTCATTAAGATATACGTGCTATGGACCTGTGAAGAAGCCTCTGAGCAGGCAGACGTAGCAGTGTGAAATACAATGAGGTGACTTGATGAAGCTTCTACTTGATGAAATGTACGCAGGACTGAAAGAATACTTCGAAATTCTGGGATGGAATGTACTGACGGTTCAAGATGCAGGGTTGCAAGGTGCAAAAGACAAGGACATAGTAGAGTATGCAAGGAATGGCAACTTGCTGCTTGTAACTCAAGATGAGAAACCAGCAGATCTGGCTGATCTCACCGACGTCAAACATGTGCTTATCTCTAGCGCTATGATTGCCAAAATAGCAGACGCCAAAATAAAAGAAAAATACCCGAACATAAAACGGAAATAACGCAAGACACTGAAGTGGTAAAGTCTAAATGTTTTCAGGAACATAGATGACATAATTTGACATGCGAACGAATTGCCTCAAAAGTGTTCAAAAAACACACTTATATCATAATTTCCTTCTAACTACATACTTTGCTGAAGAAAGTGGAAACATGGTTTGTGCAATTCAAATCTTTGAAAAACCGAAGCTAAACAATCCAGTTTTAATAGAGGGATTGCCTGGCATAGGATTTGTAGCCAATATAGCAGCTTTACACTTGATTCATGAATTAAACGCTGAGCTTTTCGCCGAAATCAGCTCTTCATCCTTTCAAGATTTAGCAGTTACAACGGAAGAAGGAGGTGTGCGTTCTCCAATAAACAAGCTTTACTATTACAGAAACTGTGAAGACGGAAGAGACTTAATCATATGGTACGGTAATACGCAAGCCCTAACAACCTTCGGACAGTATGAGCTTTGTGGACGCATTTTAGACATAGCTGAAGAGCTGGGTTGCCATTCTATAATTAGTTTAGGTGGCTTCAAAAAAGAACAAGTAACCGATAAACGTGAAATCTACTGTGCAGCTTCAGACCCTGAAACATTAAAAGAAGCGCTAGACCTCGGAGCAAAAATAATGGTGGGACAAATCTTCGGACTTGCAGGCATCTCTATAGGGATTGGCAAACTAAGAGGTCTAAGAGGATTCTCCCTTTTAGTAGAAACCACTGGCACGTATCCAGATGCAAATGCTGCGCGTCGTGCCTTATCAGCCCTATGTAAGTTTCTGAACTTGAACGTTAATCTATCAAGGTTGGACGTTACTGCGGAAAAAACCAAGAGAATACTGGAATCCTTCGGCTTGATTAGACGCGTCAAACAAGAAAAGAAGAAAGAGGAGTCGCCGTTCCGCTGGTTTGTTTAACCCTTAATTTCACTCATGAAATGCTCGTAAACTCGCTCCACACGCTCAGCAGCCGGACCTGAACCATCCACAACACCCTTCTCTGTAACCTTGACCTTGTTCATGACCCAGATGAAACCATTCTCTTCATAGAGTCTAACCATCGTGGGAAAAACCTTCTCAAGACGATCTGCCAAAGCCTTCAAATCAAATGGCTTCTCCACACTAAATATTTGGGCCACAACATTTCCATTAAGGAAAACCCTGTGCAACGTTTTTCCTTCCTCATCCTTAGCCTCAGACAAGCACAAACTTAGAGTATCCGGATTAACACCAATCAAAGTTCCACTATACGTTTTTCCAGTCGTAGTTGCAACGATTACGTTTGTCTCCACCAACGCTGCGACCTCTGTAAAAAACTTTCTCTGCGCTATAGACAACATTAAACCTCCATTCACTTAACACATGTGAAAACCCCTATTTAGGATTTTAACCTGCATACTAAGGAAGATGTACTGGAAACTATGAAACTTTGCTTGTTAAGAACTAAGCTTTTTTTTCTTAAGTTCTTGTTTCAAGACCACCATCGTGTCAGCGGCCAAATCACGATAAACAACAACGTTCGGACCAATCCAACTATTGCATCCCACCTTGACACCAGGCATAAAAAGCACATTTATCCCAGCCTTTACGCAATCACCTAAAACAACCCCAAGCTTCCTTCTTCCACTGTCAACAACCGTGTCTTTCACCGACATTTTTACAGTTCCAGCATCAAGGCGATAATTTGCAGTCACTGTGCCTGCACCAAGGTTACAGCTTTCTCCTATTATGCTGTCGCCTACATAGGACAAATGACCAATATGTGAGTTATCCATAACTACGCTGTTCTTTATTTCGCAAGCGTTCCCTATTCGCACTTTTCTGCCAATACTTGTGTATGGGCGAATGTAACAATTTGGACCAATATCGCTTTCTTCACCTATAGAAGCAGGGCCTTCAATGTAAGTTCCAGAACGTATCCGCGCAGTCTCCGCAACAGATACCGGACCAATCAAATGCACACCATTCTCTATCCTGCCAAGCACTTTCGGTTCTATCCTCATCAAAGCCCAGCGGTTTGCCTCAAGCAAATCCCAAGGTCTCCCAATATCAAACCAATCTTCCCTCAGAAGTCTGGCAGCTGAGACTGGTCTTCCCTCATCTAACAAGAGTGAAATTGCATCTGTGATTTCCCATTCACCTCTAGCTGAAGCTGACGTTTCCTTGATCTTCTTGAATATTTCCGTTGAAAAAACGTATATACCTGCGTTTGCCAAGTTTGTGGGTGCCTCTTCGCGACTTGGCTTCTCAATTATGTGTTTCACAGTTTTCTCATTTTGAAGCTCCACTATTCCATAATTTTCGGGGTTTTCGACAGGAATAACGGCTATGGTTGCAGCGGGTTTCTTCGTTTCATGTAGACTGATAACTCTTTTGACGGCGTCTTCGGTGAACAGCAAATCGCCATAGACCAGAAGAAAATCATCTTCCACATAAGGCTCAGCGACGCTTAAGGCATTACCTGTCCCAAGAACCGCTTCTTGCTCCACATACGTAATTTTCAATCCAAGATTTTCTCCTCTGCCAAAGTAGTCGCGGATAGATTTTGCCATATAATGAACGATGACTACTATTTCGTTTATTCCACAGTTCTTGAGTGCCCTCCAGCAATGTTCAAGTATCGGTTTTCCGCCAACTTTTATCAGATGTTTCGGACGAGTTGAAGTGATTGGTTGAAGTCTCACGCCTTCTCCGGCAGCCAAAATAACGGCTTTCATCTTTCTACTTCCCCAACAAGTTCGTCAATCAATGTTACGCCCTTCTCCATTATCTCTTTGGTCGCTTTTAACGATTCACCCTCAACAGTTAACCGTATAACTGGCTCAGTGCCGGACATTCTAACCAGAATCCATCCATCTGCAACAGTCAGACGAACACCATCAACTGTCGAGACCTGTCTATAAGATGGAAAGATCGACTTCAAACCCTTCTCAACTTTTTCCATGACCTTGTATTTAGTTTCATTCGTGCATGCAGCATTTTCCCTTAGAGTCTTGTAGTGAGGTGTCTCGGACACAAATTCCGACAACATTTTATCTTCATCTTCTAGCGCTTTCAATAGAAGTACAGATGAAAGTATCCCATCTGGACAATAATGAGTTTGCGGATGAATCCACGCTCCACAAGGCTCTCCGCCAAAGATAGCATGATGCTGCTTTATTGCTTCCGCAACGTAAACATCACCAACCCTTACTCTGACAACTTTTCCACCATATGCCTCGACTGCATTTTCAACACACATCGATGCTTCAACATTCGTCACTACTACTCCACCAGATTTTCTCTTTACGACATACGCGGCATACGCAGCCAGAATCCGATCAAAATCTACGAAACATCCATCCTCATCGATGAAAGCCGCCCTGTCACCGTCGCCATCATAGGCTATTCCTACATCTGCCCCTAAATCCTTAACAATTCTACGCAGAGACATCAAGGATTCAGCGTTCGGCTCAGAGATTCTAGCTGGGAAGAACCCGTCTGGCTGCGCATTTATCGCCATCGCCTCGCATCCTAAACTTCTAAGTGACGC
>DAOVMU010000106.1 GCA_030630585.1 Candidatus Bathyarchaeota archaeon
ACATACCCTCTTGGGAGAAACGCGTGTTTTTCTCCTTCTGCAAAGGCTGTGAGAATTTCATTATTCTTGAACATAAGGGCTCTCGTTATTATTTCTATAATCGACACTCCGAATCACTTCTTTAGATGTTTTAACTTGTCCTATCCTTACTCTATAAGAATACACCTTTTATTTTCTTGTCTGGATTTTTCGCTTGCGAAACACATCTTTGCACGAGTTCAACAGAAATATCAATATACAAGGTTATGAAAAAACAATGTTTTTTGCTCTTGAATGAGGTTATAATTAATGGGAGAAGTTCAGTATGTGTGTATATAGAAAAATGGATTTCAGGGAAAGTCAATAGATTTAAATGGCACATTAGCTACCCATCGTTAAAGAGAGCGAAACACGATGTCTGAAAAAACAGGTGACGGAGTTGCTTACGAGTGTGTGAGATGCGGGGCAAAAGTGCCTACTGAAGAGTTGGAGCTACGCGGTGGAGGAATCAAATGCACTTTCTGCGGATACCGCATCTTGAAGAAAATTAGGCCACCTGTTATAAAGCGGGTTTCCACAGATTAGTATGCAGTGGGATCAAGGGCGTCCAAAGCTAGTCTCGCTAATTCGACCTTGTCTTCTAGCGACCGCATGATCGTATTAGCTGCGATGGCCTTCATCCCAAGCCTTTCAATCTTTTCTTTCTCTACCGTGTCAACTTCGTCCAATATGAACACGTCAAGAAGGTCGCGGTATAGAAGAGCAACAGAGTAAGCTGAAACCTTTAGTCCTAGCCCCCGCATCAACTTGTCTGCAGGTCCTTTTATCGTGCCACCTCCAACAATTGGACTTATGGCGACCACTTTTGCTGTGGTTTCCTTCAAAGCCTCTCTGATTTTCTTGACTGCTAGAATTGGACCTATGCTTACTATTGGGTTGCTTGGACATACTATGATGCCACTAGCATCTTGTATGGATTCGATGACTCCAGGAGTTGGGTGTGCTGACTCGGCGCCTTCAAAAATCACATCTAGAACCTTATCTTTTGCTCCTCTTTTTACAAGATATTCTTCAAAATGCATTTTACCGAAATTTGTAAGTATTTGTGGGGCAATTTTTCCATTTGTCATAGGTAGAATATTCACTTTGAGTCCAAGAGATTTGCAGAGTTTCTGTGTAACCTCGCCTAGGGAAAACCCATTTTTCAGAAGCTGTGTCCTGTAAATGTGTGTAGCAAGGTCTTTGTCGCCAAGCTTGAACCATGTTTCCAAACCATATTTTTGAAACATGTTAAGGCAGTTGAACGTGTCGCTTTGTATTCCCCATCCCTTCTCTTCATTCACAATACCTGCTAGAGTGTACATTAAGATGTCAGGGTCTGGGGAAATATGTAAACCGTAAAGCTCTATGTCATCACCAGTGTTGACAATTATCGTTATATTTTCTTGTGGCAATATTCTAACGAGACCTTGAAGAAATTTGGCGGCACCGATCCCTCCTGCTAGACAAGTTACTCGTTTGATCAAAGAGACTGCCCTCGCCATATGTTGCGGTTGGTTAAGGTTTAATGTTAACTGTTTATGTCTCTATAGAGGGGCTTTTAGAAAATTTCTTTTTCGCCCACCTTTCTCAGAATTTTTCCGCGAAGCTTCACAGGGGGTCCAACAACTTCTTCCACCCGTTTTTCGGTTGTTTTCCGTTTTATGGTTTCTCCGCATATGCCGCTCGGCAGCAGTCTTCGCTTAATGCACGTTGCATAGTTGCAATTTGCGACGTTGCATTTTTCATCGGTCCACCTGCACCAGACATCATCACCTCTATAGATTATAGCGCGTTTTCCACATTTGAACAAATTACATCGGGGGGAACAATATTTTACTTCACCCAACATAGACACTACCTTAGTGTGGTTTCATGCAAAATCCAATTTCGGGCATTTTCACGTTTCAACAAAAATGGCTTAGGTGTTTGAGTATTATAAATCTTTCCAATTCGCTACTCCTCTTTGGGAGTTGATTTGACTCTGTGATAAATGAAGGCAAGCAGAAAAATAGCAATCAGCAATGACATGAAGACTGCAGTAATGAAAAGACTTGTTTCTGTTATGAAACCGCCGATTGATACAATTCCTCCTATTTTTAATGTAATCGTTGTCGACTCTTGAAGATAAAGTGTAGTGCTTTCATATGTCTTTTCACCTATGTAAACAAGGATTCTGTAGTTGCCACCGACGAGGTTTGTAAATTGTGCGCCTCCTCCTACTCCAGTATTTAAGGATGAAAGAACGGTTCCTTCACGTACTATTGTGATGTTTGCATTTGGTGTCCCTTGTCCAAAAAAGTCCAGTACATTAATGCCAAGTGTTAGATTGTAGAGCCTGCAATAAACTGTAAGAGTAGTTGGCTGGTTTATGAGGAGTATTGTTGTCTGGTTCAAGAGTATTTCGTCTTTATACACATCCACTATGTACTTTCCAAAAGTAGAATTGAAAGCAACTTCTCCAGTCGCCCCCGTGTTTTCCATTCCCACCAAGCCGCTTAGCCCAATGCCCCATTCATAAACCTTCACTTGTGCATCCTGCAATGCCAAGCCGTTTCTGTCATAAACACTTATAATGAGTTCGTACGTCGGGCAGGTTATGTTGAGCCAGCTCGTGGATGTCAGGTTTATTGTGGCTGTGTCGAATATATAGGTATAACGATTTGCTTGTATGGTGTAGCTAATGTTTGTGAACATGTTTTGAAATATGCTTATGCCTGTTATGTCAGTCTCAGAGAAGAGTGGAGTGGGGGTTATGGGAATATCTAATCTCGAGATATAGGTGAAGTTTACGTTTATACTGACAAAGGGAAGTGCCATTCCTTCTACATCTTTGATTGCTACTTTGATGTGAGCAAGGGAACACGTAATGTTTACAGCTGAGTCTCCAGTAAGGTTTCCAGCTAAACTTATCCATGATGTTTCACCTATTTCTGCCTTCGGTCCATCCGAGGTATTCCAAAACGCCTTAAAAATATAATTCGCAGCTTCCAAATAGAAAGATGTAACTCCTTCTTCATTCGTGGTTTCATCTCCTACTATTGGAGGGCTGGTAACGTTCCATGCTTCAACTAGAACGCCTTTCACAGGCTCTTTGTCTAAATTAAACGTCTTAACCTCGCAAGCAAATGACTTAGAAACAACTGTGAAATTTTGGCTATCCGCCACCGCTTTTTCAGTCCCAAGCGGTTTTGTATCCTTTACATCAACTCTGTAAAGCCCTATGCTAGCGTTTGCGGGAATTGTCCAGTTCGCTGTTATTATCCCAATGGATCCTGACGCGTTACTTAGCGTAAGTTCAACTGTTCCGTTAGGGTGAGTTATCTTAATCGTTAAGAACTCGATCGAAGTGTAATTCGCAGCTTGAATATAGACTGTTTGAAACCTGTGATACTCCACGGCATCCGTCAATCCTACGGTAAAGCTTCCCTCAAGAGTTCGGTTGAATGTATTTAGTGACATGTTGTAAGTGCCGACGTAGAAGGTGTGAGGGTTCTTGTCAAAATCCGGAGGATAGGTTTTGTTTGCTTCTCCATAGCCATCTTGGACTATTGGTATGGTGATGTTCGATGTATGTGTCACGTTTGCGGGGTCTGTTACTGTTATGTTCGCGAAGGTTGTGGCATTTCCACCGGTGACTGCGGCGAGAATAGTGATGTTCGCGCCCTCTTGTAGCTGCTCTGGATAAGGAGGTGTTACAGCTTTAATGATGTAGTGAGTTTGGACGAGAAATTTCGAAGTACTATTTTCTCCAGTGCTTAGGTCTTGCAGTTGCACCAGATGTTCACCGTAGGTACTGTTTGGAATAATAAACGTGTCCGACACATCGTATAGGGTTGCGTTTCCGCTTTTAACTTCCTCATCACCGAAAAGGATTCTATAGGAACCGTTCTCTGTGCTAATTTGACCAGTCACTGATACACCAGTCCCTACACGCCCTTCGGAGGGGGACAGTTGGCTTATTGAGACTTCAGCAGAAACATTTGCCGCAGGCATGACTATGAAAAAAGTTGAAACGAGCAGAATTAATAAGAAGGTTGTAATCTTTTTTGTGTGCAGTTCTTTGTGCAATTTGTTCCCTCATGTTATGGCTATACGAAGGTTTGACACTTCTTAGTAAAGAGGATGTTTTAAACTTTTATCTGTTCTCACTCTCCGAGCATATTATCATTTCCTTTTTCGCTAAACTCAGACATCTTAGAACTAAGTAGAAAGCTAAATCTCCTTGACGTTTCCACAAGCGGTAAATATCTGAACGGAAAGAAAATTTGATGATTTAAGGTGACGTAAATGATTGCGGATATTCTAGACCTAGTGCAAAAACAGGAGCAATGGCATGAGAAACAGTGTATCAACCTTATCCCTTCAGAAAACATGACGAGCCCTCAAGCATGCATGCATATAGCAACATCAGAATTATCACTATTGCCGTACGTTATCATAACTAAAGCTATTCTCTTCGGCCATAGTAAAGACGATAGCGAACCACAGACACATCAACAAAGTAAAAGGAAAAACACCATAGCTCTCTCGGTAACAAGACAAAGTGCGTAGAAATCTGCACATCACAATAGGACACATCTTTATTAATGCAAAATGGATTGATTCTCCTAGAAAATTTGAGGACCCACCAATGCAGTCTCAGATTCCAAAAGAACTTCTTCAACTGATGAAAACCCAAAAATATCATATGATAGGCCAGCACTCAGCTGTCAAGCGTTGCCGATGGCTCTACAACACATTAATCCACAACCAACCTTGTTACAAACAAAAATTCTACGGAATAAAGACCCACCAATGCATACAGATGACGCCAACAGCTTTCAACTGTACAATGCGATGTCTGTTTTGTTGGAGGGCTCAAAGCGGAGACAGAGGAATGAAGTGGAAGGAGACAGCGTTGCCAGCCTGTGATGAACCTGAAGACATTGTAGAGGGCTGTATAAAAGCGCAAATGAGGCTATTGAGCGGCTACAAGGCAAACGTCAAAGCCGACAAGGAAAAGTATAGAGAAGCATTAACGCCGAGACATGCTGCCATAAGTCTAGCTGGGGAACCAACGCTCTATCCACGGCTTGGAGAGTTGATTAAATCCTTCCACAAAAGAGGCTTCACAACATTCCTCGTGTCAAATGGGACAATACCCGAAGCATTGTCTAAATTAAGCGAAGAACCCTCACAGCTTTACATTTCAACATGCGCCCCAAACAAAAAAATTTTCTACGAGACTTGCCGACCTCAAATCCCAAATGCTTGGGAGAGGTTAAACGAAACTCTTGCTCTGCTACCAAGCTTCAAATGCCCCACCGTGATGCGTATAACTCTAGTCCGCCATCTCAACCTTAAACACCCGGAATTCTATGGCAAACTTGTAGAAAAAGCCCATCCCACTTACGTGGAGCCGAAAGCTTATATGCATGTTGGATTTTCACGGCTGAGACTAACATATGCAAACACGCCGCTACATAAGGAAATCCAAGACTTTGCCGTTTCATTGGCTGAGGAAACTAGTTACAAGGTGCTTGACGAATCAAGAAGTAGCCGAGTGGTTTTATTAAGTAGACTGGAAAAACCCATCAAGCTGGGATAGCATCAAAAAGACTATAAAGACACCTTTACGAATCACTCTGCAAAGCGATTTTGGAGCATGTACACATGTCACTAAAAAATATTCTGAGCAAAATAGACAAAGAATTAAGGGAAAGAGAAGAAATCAAAGATGAAC
>DAOVMU010000137.1 GCA_030630585.1 Candidatus Bathyarchaeota archaeon
AAGGATTCAAAAACAACTATTGCCTCCCACCATTTCTCACTCTTGAAAATCGTAAGGTAATCGATAACTTTGTAGAAGTCGGATATAGGCAATTTTTCGATTGTCTCTTCAGTCATCTTTCAACTCTCCCCTTACAGAATTGAATATTACTATTCTAAACGTTTTCAATCATTTCTACCTCAATTGCTGGAAATCACCGTCAACAACCACGTCAAAACTTGAGCCGTCTTCGCCGAAGATTGTAACAGTAGGTTTCGATACCAGAAAGTCCATGTGATTCCTGGAACAGTTCTTTCCGCTGGGCATATCTAAATTATTGCCAAAGGCTATGTGAATTGTACCTAGCATTTTTTCGGCTTCCAGAAATTCCTTAACAAATCTCGCTTTAGAGTTTATTCCAAAAGCAAATTCACCCACAACATCCGACCACTCATCAGTGTTTAACGAGTTGTCAACCCTCTTCAACACTTCAGTTTCCGCAGAAGAAACATCCTGAACCCTACCACCCTTGACAGTTATCTCCACCGGAGTTTCTATGGGACCTATTCCGCCTATAGCCATGTCACACACCAATCTACCTTCAAGAGAACTCTCAACTGGTGCAACTATGACTTCGCCTGTTGGAAGGTTCATCCACTTCATTGTCTTCCAATCTATCTTTGTGTCCGTGAAGAAAGGTCTCCCCTCACCGCTTAATGAAACGTTCGTCCCTGCAGGATTAGTAATCTCAACTCTGACTGCTTTGCTTGACTTTTTAACGAGTTTGTCTGCAAATGCTTGCATCTGCCGATGTTCTTCAGTCGTTAAGGCTAAAGCTCCTTCAGTCAACATATCCAATGTGACACCTGGACAATGTCCCAGACGAGTCTTACCATCTTTAGTCTCCAGTTTAACAAGTTTTACCCTGAAAGGTGTTTCCTCACGAGTTCCACTTAGAAGGTTAATGTAAATGTCTGGTGTACCCTTTGCCAAAACATCCTTAATCTGCGGCGGAACTTCCTTTCGAAAACCATTCACACCAGCTTCTAGCTGAACCAGACGAGTTTGAAGACCAAGCTTTAAAGCGCCGTTTGCAAAGGCTTTGCCAACATCCATCTTTTCATAGTCGCAGAACACGATTACGCTTTCGCCTTTTCTTGCTTCCAGAACACATTCCAACGCGTTTTCCGCAGCTTCCCAAGCTTCCACATGAACACCAACCCACAGGGCAAATGCAACAAACTGAATGATAAAGCTTTGTAGCTTAAGTTGGCTCTGGCATCTCTTCCCTGATTCACTATCATATCCGTTTCTTCTAGACATATAAAAAGCAGTATGCACCTATTTTTGTCCTTATCTTAAAGATGGACATAGTCAAGACCTTCAGGAAACGGAAGTAAGCACTGTAGGAAAGCCCAAGACCTAACAGATAGTTAAAACCTAGCAGACTGGAATTTTACCTTTTGCTAGTTCCATACAGAAATTGTTTATGTTTTCCAGTTCGTGGTCTAGGACTTCGTTTATCTCGTGCCTGACTTTATCTATAGAGTTGTTTCCTTTCAGTATGACTTGGGCTGCTGCAATGGCCGGATGGTCTATGGGAGTCCCAATTTTGCTTAATAACCAGATGTAGACTTCGTCAACTTCAGGCACTTGTTCATAAACGTGCTGAGCTATCTTGTATGTTAAAATGTTATATATTTTCCCAACATGACTTACTGGGTTTTTGCCAGCAGCCGCCTCTGAACAGAAAGGTCTATTCAACGATATTAAACCGTTCACACGGTTCCCTCTACCCACTTGTCCGGAGTCTCCGCTGTCTGCACTTGTCCCCAAAACTGTTAGGTATATACCGCCCAAACCTCTTCCAGGCACATCCAAAGTGTTTAATTGCACATCAACACTGGCAAAATTAGCGTTAGCCCTGACGAACTTTTTAGTTTCCTCGAGCACTTTCGTTTTCTTGTCCAAGTAGTCTTGTTCACTGAATATGTAACGATCGACAAAAGCTATAGAAATTGTCAAGTGTAAGTGGTTGTTGTTTCTGTAGCCCATGACTTTTATGTCTTCGCCTGATTCTGGAAAGTGTTGCTTAAATTCTTTTGAGTTTAGAAACTGTTCAGTTTTCAGGACTGTTTTCTCTGTTCTGGTCATGGGTGCGTAACCTACAGCCGCCGAAGTGTCGTTGGCTCCTAAAACTTTTCCTTTTCGTTTGAAAATGTCCACGAGGCCCACTGAACCCTGCTTTAGCTCAACTTGATACTTCACATGTTTTTCCGGGTCTACAAAACGCATGTTTTTTCTAAACCATTCTTTAGCAACGTTGATAGCTATTTCGCTGACGTCTATTTTTTCGCCATTAATCTCTGAGGTTGCCCTATCACCAAACACAAAAAGCATTGGTTGCTTCACTACGCCCCCGCCGAATCCTATTTCAGCTTCCCCTGCCACAAGCAAAGACTTGTCAACGTTATGATGCAGTATTGCACCCGCTTTTTTCATGTATTCCTTGCTTAATCTTACGGAAATTTGCTCCATTACTGCGTCGCATATGTAGTCTGGATGTCCTAGGCCTTTTCTTTCAACGATTTCTATACGTTGCTTCTCAAGTGGTGTCTGCTTCAAGTCTTCTACAACTATGTTTCTCATAATTGGCCCTCCTCAAGTAGGTTTTGAATTGTCTATTCAACAGCAAATATATATTTTACTGTATTGATATGTGGTTAAAATAACTGAAGGTTATATAATGGTCATAACGGGGGCCATGCTGAAAAGGCTGAGACTAAAAGCGAGGTTAACCCAGAAAAAACTGGCAGAGTTTGCTGGTGTCTCACAAGCCCACATCTCAAAAATAGAGCTGGGAAAGGTTGATCCAAGGCTCTCAACAGTTAACAAAATTTTGGAAGTTCTAACAGAAGGGAAAAAGAGGAAATGTAAAGACGTAATGGCTGAAGGCGTGCTTTTCGCAAAGCCAAATGACAGCATTTTGAAAGTAAGCAAAGTTATGATGAAAAACGCCATTTCTCAGATGCCCGTACTGCTTGGGAACAGAGTGGTTGGAACAATAATGGAAGAAAGCATTGTCAGGAATCTAAGTTCAAACATAGCAAACGAGAAAGTTAAAAACATCATGGACCCACCCTTACCCACGGTCTCAGGGGAAACAACCATAGATACAATTCGCCCACTGCTTGAAAGACATCAAGGCGTGTTGGTTGCAAAGGGCAGAGAAATCGTTGGCATAATAACACGGTCAGACCTTCTAAAAACTATAGAGCACGCGCAGCATGTGCTGAAGCGTGCAGCATAATCGAGATTGTGGCCGCCTTTAGTTGTGCAATATACGCATTAGGTGTTTGCTGTCTTTAGATAAGATAGGGAGTTGAGAAGATGGACATGTGTCAGAAATTCAAAGAATGGCTCGCCGTTCTTATATTCATAAGCATGTTGGTTGGTTGCACTACGTGGTACCTTCTTCTTAACCATCAACAAATCCCTGTTTTCTTAACTGCAATCATCGTCGCACTAGGTTTTGTCGGAATAATGATATTATTGCCAAAATACAGACAACAGCTTGTCAAAAGAATAGTTGCATATCACGCCAGAAGTAAGGAGCAAGGAGGGTGGTTTTATCGCTATCAAAAATTGGCACTTGTCATTACAACCACAGGTATACTGATTTTTCCGATTGCAATGGCACTCCTTCCATCGCAATATATCCCTTATTTTGCGCTTACTTTTCTAATCGTACAGTTGACAGCTGGCTCAGTTGTGATTGCTGGATTACTTAAGACTGCTGGAAAATGGGGATACTTAGTCCTTCTAGCATTAGTAATAATATCGGTCATCGCTGTTCTTATGTATCATTTAGCTGGCGGGCAAACATAAGAAAAAAGAAAAGAACGAAAAGGAAATCAACGTTCC
>DAOVMU010000151.1 GCA_030630585.1 Candidatus Bathyarchaeota archaeon
GACATGCTTGGTTCCCGTATTTAAGATTTGATTCTTCTCTATAAAACCGCGATATCAGGAGGCCAATCAAGTTGCTGGAACTCGAAATTGAAAGTATTCGTGTGAGACAAGAAACCCAGCAAAGGGCCGTTGTACTAAAAGTTAAAGACTCGGATTTGTACCTTCCTATATTCATTGGCCAATTTGAAGTTGAAGCTATTCATCGCTCAGACGATTTCATAAAATCTGCATTACTAGATTACTTTGAACGATACAAAACACCTGAATACAGAAACGTTGCTTCTCAAAGAATTGCATTGTGTAAGGGTCAAACAGTCTTGGAAAAATGTATCAGAGTTATGCTCGAGTTTGTTTATGAGGAAATCGAGAAGAAGAGGAGGCGTGCAATACTTCAGATGGCAGAGGTAGCCGCAGCCACTTCCTTAGATAATGAACCATTTAGAACGCAATTATTGGACTATTTAGAAAAATCTGAATTCACTCAACCATTGGCGGATATAGCGAAAAAAATGGAACCCATGGAATGGGTGAGTATAGCATCAAAAGTGGAGGACATAGATTCTTCCAGGCATCTGCTTGGCGGATGCAGAAGAGCACTAGAAAGCTATCCGGATCATCCCGGATTATTACTTCTCAGTGCCTTCTCAAGACTTATGATACCTAAACTCCCGACTGACTGGGCTATCGGTGAATTTCAAAGAGCCATCAAACTATTAGCCAGACCACCAACAAAAGAGGATACACTCAAGGCTATAACCCGATTTCTAGAGATGATCAACCAGAAACGACTCCCTCTGATAAACAACTTCTGCCATATTGCACTTAAAGAATTTCCACAGAGAGATATTGCCAGAACTACTTTGAAATATGCAGACCCTGCAAGTGAAAGCGGAATATTAGCTTTGAAAATCCTGCTTGAATCTATACTTGAAAAAACAACGCTTGCCAGAACACACATCCTAGGAGGTGAACTAGCTTGACAAACGAGAAGATTCTGGAGGTTGAGGATTTGCTAAAGTCCTTATCTGATGAGATGCTCAAACTGAAATCCGCCAGCAAACATTATGAAGAAACCAGAGAAAATCTACAAAATATGTGTGAATCAATCGATAAAATATCCGTTACTCACCAGAAACTAACAAGCAATATGAGCCAGTTACTAGCTGAAATGGAAAAAAACGCGCGTTATCAATCCAAAGCAATGAGACTTATGAAACCTTTAATTCTGTTGGGAATGTTCATGGAAGTCGTTGTAATCATACTAATACTACTCCTTTAGTGCGCACGCATCTCCACTATACCATGGTTCCTCCAAATCGATGTAGTTACCTAGGAAAGATAGGTAAAGACGAGCCGTTTATGATTTCTCAGCTAGTTTCTTTTCAAGTTCTTCAACACGTTTGAGTAAATTCTCTAATGCGGTTGTCTTTTCCAGTGTTACTGCTTCAAGGCGTTCTTTCAATCTTTTTTCCACTATCCTATCTATGTCAGCTTCTTTGATGGTTGTGCTGAAAATCCGCAAGTTGTCATAGTTCTCTTTATAAAGCTCACACAACTGTTCTTCGGTGCGCCAGTAATAAGCTCGTTCAACCGCAGACAATTTTCTTCCGTTTAACTGCTTTAGATAAGCTTCCCGGTCTGCTCTAACATTCTGTTCCCAGAATTTCCGCAACCCATGCGGAGTATATTTTCCACGAAAACCAGCCAATTTAATGCAGTCGCCTACTCGAGCCCCTACAACCGCTGGGTCCATTCCATGCCTGCCACCATCAAAATGGCCACTAACAGGCAAAGGCACAAACACAAAATGATCTTCAATATTCTTTTCAGGCTTCACATGCCTAGTGCCTCCTAAACGCTGTTTACGATACAGTTCTAAGGCTTCTGTTGTTTCTAGCCCAAAAAAGCCTCTAGCAACCACTTTCTTCTTTTCCGTGACTATTTTAAATCCGCAAAAGCCTTGTTCACGGGGCTTAAGGTCTTTCCACTTCAATTTTGCAACGTCACTAACTCTTAAGCCAGTGTCTTTAAGGAAAAGCACTAAAGCCCGATTCCGCAAACTATCCGCCGCATCCACAATCTTCTTCATGTCTTTATGTGTTGGAACGGCACTTGCATGTTCACTCGCTACACGAGGCCGGTCATTGCTGTTTAATCGTAAAGGCATGTTCTGCGCAGAGAAAAAGCTTTTGATGGATGAAAGAACCACGTGAATGTAACTTCCACTGTAACCTTTTCCATCTAGGTACCCCAAAAATTGACGCACCAAATTTTTAACTTCAGTTCTGAGCCAAGGCTCC
The DNA here is from genome assembly GCA_030630585.1 of Candidatus Bathyarchaeota archaeon. Classification (GTDB taxonomy): domain Archaea; phylum Thermoproteota; class Bathyarchaeia; order Bathyarchaeales; family Bathycorpusculaceae; genus SOJA01. Next base: position 2,301 of record DAOVMU010000151.1, read on the forward strand.
TGCTTTTGAGACTCTTCATATTTCATGCTGCGCAGTTGGTCAGGCGTTTTCTTAGCCCATTCAACAAACATGCTGAAAGTCCTAAAATACTCATTCCGAGTACGTTCCACCCGAGTAGAAAGATGCTTCTTCCAAACCTTTAGTGCCCCGTTGACATCTTCCATTCTTATCAGAACAAACCATTACAAACGAACTTATAAACATTATGCGGTTACATACACAAATCCTTATTTGTGACAAGCATAGCATTTCACGGCAAACTGTATCAACAGAGCAGTATAAATGATTTATACGTTTCAGCATATGTACTGAAAATCAATATTGATGATTTGAATCATTAAAGAGAACCAGCCCTGTTCTTGGTTGTTAATTGCTAACGGGGTTTTCCCATCAGCGTGAATGTTGCTACGGCACTCATACAAACGAGCACAATGATTATCGTTAGAAAAAGCATCTGCGGAATCCCGAAAATGTAATGCTGAATCTCATAATTCAATGTTACAAGCTTATCTTCTGACATGTCTGCATTATGAAAGTGCAGAACGTATTCTCCAGCTTCATCACAGACAAAACGGTAATCAACATTGCCTATCTCGCTGTATTCAACTTTCACATCTCCGTGCGGATCAGTAATGTAAAAGTGTAGCGTACTCGCAGTGTGCCCCACAACAGTGAACTTTACTGAAACATGATCTTCAGCCACAAGGCTGATCGGTTTGGTTATCTCTTCGCCTTCGGGCACGGTAAAATTAATGGTTGTTGCTTTTGCATTTCGAACGAGAATGGAAAATACTATTAC
>DAOVMU010000009.1 GCA_030630585.1 Candidatus Bathyarchaeota archaeon
AGAAAACGAGGATGATAGTTGATCCAGAGACACACGTAAATATCCCATCGGCACACAACTCATTTTCTGATATAAACGTTTGCAGGTACTCTAAGGCGAACTAGTCCAGAATCTAACATCAAATTGTAACCAATGTTCTAAGCTTCGTTTGCGTTCGTTGCGTGATAGCAATAAACTATCCTAAAATCTGTTGTAATGCACAATGCTTTCAAGATTTTTCTTGTTGCGTAGACTAGGTTTCTCCGCTGGATAACCGAATGAAACTAAGGCGACGACCTTGAGGTTGTCAGGAATGCCTAACAACTCTTTTACCTCTTTTTCTTCAAAAGCTCCGATCCAGCATGATCCAACTCCTTGAGCTTCCGCTGATAACACCATATTCTCTAAGGCTATTGCCACGTCAACAGTGGACCACTTGTCGCTCTTCTCTCCACAACCAACTATCGTAAACGCTGAATCCTTTATGAAACTCCTCCAGGGACCCTTTGACAATTCACGCTTGATTTCAGGATCGGTTACCACAATGAAATGCCAAGGTTGCGCGTTGTCTGCAGAAGGAGCTAACCTCCCAGCTTTAAGAACACTTTTTAAAACCTTATCGGGAACTGTTTTACTCGTATAACGCCTTATACTTCTTCTACTAAAGATTACATCTAAAAGAGACATGTCAAATCATCCTTTGATATGACCTGGCTTTGAAGCTTTAATCCTTTCTCAAGTCTACTCTTAACGTAGGCAATCAACATAAAAAAGCCGTCTACATAAAGGAAAACATGAAGAGTGTCTCATGTTTAAATAGCACAAACACAAGAAGACATAAAAAGCCTGCCTGAAGTTGGCTTTTAACACGTCTGTGAGAAAGATGGACTTGTATTCTTTAGAAAACGCAAGTGAAAACTCCAGAAACTTGAACGTAAGGTGAACAATATGAGAGTTATAGCTGATTTGCATATTCACAGTTGTTATAGTCGTGCTACAAGCAAGAGAATGCACATTGAAGAAATTGCTCGTTTTGCCAAAATCAAAGGATTGAACATTGTGGGCACTGGAGACTTTACGCATCCAAAATGGCTTAGAGAAATGCAGGAAGTTCTAATCGAAGAATCGGGAACTAGGCTGTATACAATCGCAAGAAAACCAGAATCACATGTATATTTTATGATAACAACAGAAGTGAGTACAATATTTATTTTTAAAAGTAAAGTCAGGAAGATTCACCATGTTATTCTTACGCCTACTATCGAAACAACGGTTCAGATCAATGAGAGATTGGCAAAATACGGTGACCTGACTGTGGATGGCAGGCCGACGCTAAACATGAATGCGCCATGTTTAGTCGAAGAGGTTATGGAAGTCTCAAGCGAAAACATGGTTATTCCCGCACATGCTTGGACACCGTGGTTCGGCGTTTTCGGAGCATCTAGCGGCTTTGACAGTATTGAAGACTGCTACCAAGACATGACAAAGCATATCTATGCTTTAGAAACGGGGCTTTCATCAGATCCTCCAATGAACTGGCGTTTGAGCAGACTTGACAAACTTGCTCTAGTTTCAAACAGTGACAGCCACAGTTTTTGGCCTTGGCGTATTGGAAGAGAAGCTAATGTCTTTGAATTGAAAAGGCCCAGTTACCGCGAGATTGTAGATGCCATTCGCCTTAAAGATAGGGAACGATTCAGGTTTACAATTGAAACAGACCCAGCATACGGAAAATATCATTGGACCGGACATAGAAAGTGCAATATTGCACTTTCCCCAAAGGAGGCAATAAAATTTGGAAACATCTGCCCAGTTTGCCGCAGAAAACTCACTCAGGGAGTTGAACAACGAGTTGAGAAGTTAGCTGATCGTCCAGCAGGTTTCAAGCCTGACAATGCAATAGGTTTTATGCGTTTGCTACCTCTCTCTGAAATTATCGCGGCTGTTTTAGGTGTTAGTTCTCCATTCACCCAAAAAGTGTGGTGCATTTACAACCTGCTTGTTGAAAGATTCGGCAACGAATATGCCGTGCTAATGGACGCCTCAAAGAGGACGTTGAGCAAATCGGTAGAGGACAGAATCGCAGAAGCGATAGTTAGAGTCAGAGAAGGGCAAGTTAAGGTTATACCTGGATACGACGGGGTTTATGGGAAACTCGTTATTTCTGAAAAAAGCTCTGCGGAAAAACCAGTTCCCCAAAGAGTTCAACAACTGAACATTACAGATTTCAGATAATAATGAAGTTTCACGTATTTGAATTTGTATATGTGTTTAACGGTTCTACAAGAATACTTATTAAGTCGTAATACACAAGACAATAGTCGGAGATAAACAATGCAAACCATAACCCAAGATAAAAACAACAACAGCGAAGACAAAATCTCGAAAATCGTGGATCGAGTGCTAAAACAAGTCTTCGGAAAAGAAGCGACACACCTAATATACAGATACTTGGAAAACAATCACTCAGTAAAGCGAAATGAGATAGCTGAGAAAATTGACGTATTTGCCAAAGGACTTGAAGAGTTCCTAAATTCAGGAGCCAGTGTTATTGAGCAAAAGATTTTGGAAGACATATACTCCAGTCATGGTTTGCTTCGCAGACTAGAGTTAGAGAGAATGCAGGAACGACCCGATTTTGTCGGCCAAATAAAGTTGCTCACACAGAAAGCATAGAACTACTTTATTCCTATCCTAATCAACATGTTTCACTTTATCCGATTTGTTTTTACCCAACACAAGTTCATGTTGGAAAGGAAACCATAACAATTTTATAAGCCGTTTCGAATAGATTTCCCTTCGAAAACTTGCATGTCAGAAGAGGGAAATCTTGAAAGATATTTTAAGTAAGACAATAGATGTTGCGGTTCAAAGATTTCATGCTGAATATGCTGAAGTACGTGCGCAAAAACTTTTCAAAACCATGCTTACACTTAAAGAAGAACGAGTTGAAGCGGTAAAGCAAGGGATTGAAAATGGAGCTGCTTTCCGCGTACTCGTGAACGGCGCATGGGGCTTTGCGTCAGTTGGAACATTCAATGCTGAAACTCTAACAAACGCCGTTTCAGACGCATGCAAAATGGCGAAGGCTGCAAGTTCAAGACTGAAAAAACCGATAAAGCTTGTCGATACTAAGGCAGTACAAGATAAGGTGCCGCTAAAAACTAGAAAAGACCCATCAAAAATCTCCATAGAAGACAAGGTAAACACAACTTCAACAATGAGCAAAACAATTCTAGACTATGACAGCCGCATCAGAAGCTGCACAATAGATTATCTTGATTTAACTGGAACAAGCTATTTCATAAATAACGAGGGCAGCTGCATCGAACAGAACAAGCTCTATGTCTGGTCTAGATTGCTCGCCATAGCCGCAGAGGAGGGTGTTTTCACTTATAGTCGCGAAGAAATAGGGTCAACAGCCGGATATGAAATATTTGACGTTGAAACCCCGGAAATTGTTGGTGAAAGAACAGCAAAACGAGCAGTAGAACAGCTAAAGGCAAAACCTCCAAAGGGAGGAACATTCCCCGCAGTCTTGGGACCAAGCGTAGTTGGGGTTTTTGTTCATGAAGCCTTTGGACATTTGGCCGAAGCAGATTTAACATTGTTAGGTTCAGTCTTGCTGGATAAGCTTGGGAAGAAAATCGCTTCTGACAATGTAACCTTTTATGATGACGGTTCAATAGAAGGTGCTTTTGGCTCTTTTAAATATGATGACGAAGGTGTTCCAACGCAGAAAACGCTTCTTGTAAAAGACGGTGTCGTAGTTGGACTGATGCATAATCGCGAAACAGCACAGAAGTTTAATGCGAAGCCAACAGGCAATGCGAGGGCTGAAGATTTCCGTTTCGAACCGATAATCCGAATGCGGAACACGTTCATAGAACCCAAAGACCATTCCTTCGAAGAAGTTGTAGAAGACATGAAATTCGGCTATTATCTCAAAATTTTCAGAGGGGGCCAAGCAAACCTAGACGGCACTTTTCAAGTAGGCATTCAAGAAGCCTACGAAATAGTTAAGGGTGAAGTGGGTGCACCCGTACGCAATGCTTCCATAAGCGGCAATACACTTGAGACTTTACTTAAGGTGGATGCTGTTGGAAAAGACTTTGAATTATGGCCCGGAAGATGTGGAAAGGGTCAAACAGCCTTCATATGTGATGGTGGACCCCACATTAGAGTGAAGGAGGTGTTGCTTGGTGGTAGCGCTTAAGAAAGAGGAAATACTGGGATTAGCCGAAAAAGCTGTTAACCTCGCCCAAAGAAAAGGTGTCGATGAAGCTGAAGCATTTGTGTATCAAGGTCTCACCACTGACGTTAGCATTGAACGAGGACAAATCGCTAGGAGTTCTCGAATAATTGACAGAGGACTAGGGATCAGAGTCATAGTTAATAATACAATAGGCTTTTCCTACACAAACATGTTAGAAAGTGAAGCAGTCATCGAAGAGATAGTTCTCAAAGCTTTCAAATCTGCCAAAGCAAGCAAACCTGACAAAGACTGGCATGGTCTTCCAACCAAGAAAACCTTTTCGTCCGTAAAAGGCACTTATGACAAAAGAATAGTCGAGCTTAACTCTGAAGACCTAGTGAACATCGCTTCCATAATGTTAGATACTGCTGAAAAAACTGATGACCGCATCTTTCCAATAGAAGGAAATGTAGGAGCCTCATATTTGTGTAAGGCTATCACCAACTCAAACGGCGTTGAGGGTTTTGATCATGGAACGATTGTTGAATGCAGTTTAGAAACAATAGCTAGAGAAGAAGGGGAAGTAACGCCAGCATGTTTTGAATTCAACATTGAAAGAACATATGATATGAACCCGGAATGGGTTGGCAAAGAAGCAGCAAGACTCGCTGCTTCGGCACTAAAATCCAAAAGAACAGAAACAAAGAGTACGGACGTAGTATTTACCCAATTTGCCATACAACAGTTGTTTCATTACACTTTAATCAACGCTGTTAAAGCGGATTACATACAGAGAAATCAATCAGCCTTCAAGGGTAAAATAGGGGAAAAAGTAGCTTCGGAGATTGTAACAATTTACGATGACGGTTTATTCAATGGTGGTCTCCGCACATGGAAATTCGATGGGGAAGGAGTCCCTCAACAAAAAACACCAATCATAGACAAAGGCGTCCTACGCAACTTCATCTATGACAATTACACTGCCAATAAAGAAACGAAAGAAAGCACCGGAAACGCCTCAAGAGCAGGATACTTATCCACACCAAACGTTGAAGCTACAAACTTCCGCATCATGCCGGGAAATAAGTCACCAGAAGAACTCGTCAGCGGATTGAAGAAGGGCCTTCTAGTATATTATTTGCAGGGTGCGCACAGCAGCAATCCAGCCAGTGGAGAATTCTCTGTTGTGGCAACTCCAGCTTGGAAAATCGAAAACGGCGAAATCGCTTACGCTACGAAAGGGGCAATGTTAGCTGGCAACATATTCCAAGTACTAACAAACATTTCCGAGTTAGCTAACAACGAGAGAAAGATCGGGCAACTAATTACCCCTTGGATCCTTGTAGAAAACGTTAAAGTCGTAGGAAAATAAATAACTTGAACATTCATTAACTGCTTGAAAGAGGCGAGAGATTGAAAAAAGAGATCAAGCAGAAACTGTTGAAATTCAACACTCTTCGCAGAATAGTTCAGTTCTTATCCTTCATATTTTTCAGCGCAATAATCTTCAATCTAGGCTCATTACCTCTTTTACTCCCAGTTCTTTGGACATGGGGAATTGAGCCGAATGCGATGGGAGATGCCTTCACTGCTCTACAACTTATGCTTTACGATGCCTTTTTTCCTTGGCTTGCCATAGCCTCATTTCTAATCATAGGGATGTTGCTTGGTAAATCCCTTTGCGGCTGGGTCTGCCCTTTTGGCTTCATCCAAGATTTAATAGGCTTCATTAAGCGTAAAAAGATGGAAATCTCGCCTAGAACGCATGAAAGCATGATTTACATCAAATATGCTGTTTTGGGCATCACTTTGTTCGTTAGTATAACTTTTTCCGTTTCAGAAGTCATGGGAACCAGTCGTGGCTACGAAGGCGCTTTAGGCGTCTTCATAAAAGCTCCCTTCACCACACTAAGCCCAGCTGAAACATTGTTTGCCGCTTTGCCAAAAATGGTTCTAGATTTCAGTAGGGCACTGTCACAAATCCCCTTTCTAGAGGCGCTGTCAGGAGTCTCAAATTTGCCCCCGCTCTTTTGGGTTCAACTATCCATCATGATCGGTGTTCTTGTTTTTTCGGCTTATGTTCCAAGAGGCTGGTGTAAATATTTCTGTCCTCACGGAGCGATCATGGCAGTAATGAACAGGTTTAGCTTTCTTGGTTTGCGTAGAGATCTTGTCAAGTGTGTTAAGGGCGAATGTCGACTCTGTGTTGAGGCTTGTCCCATGAATGTTCGCATTTTAGATTTACCGTGGGAGAAGTTCAGCGACCCTGAATGCACCTACTGTCTCACATGTGTTGATGTTTGTCCAGACAAAGCCATTAAGATAAAATACCCATAAGAACTCTTAAGCATTACACGAATATACTTTTAGACTTCTCGCTAGAGAATTCTCATTTACTTTCAAGTCCAGAAACTCTTGGAGTATTCCTTTAGAACTGCTTCGTAAACATCCTTTGTTTGGCGGCTTATTTTGTTCCAGTCATATTTTTCAAGCATTTTTCTATGTGCGTTGTTTGTAAGCCAATTCGCATGTTTTTCGTCAAGTAACACTTTTTTTATTCCCCATGCAAGAGAATCCGGATTCTCTGGGTGAACCTTAACGCCAGTTACATCATGATCTATTATTTCTGCCAAGCCTCCTGTATCCGAAACCACGACTGGACTTCTTGCAGCCATCGCTTCGAGGGCAACTATTCCAAAGGGCTCAAAGAGCGATGACACAACACAAACATCTGCACATCTCTGCAAGTTCTTCAAGGTTTCATCATCCACAAACCCTGTGAACATAACTTTGTGTGCTAAGCCCATGCCATTGATAAGGTTTGAAAGTGGTTCTTTCATGTAGCCGTTGCCTACAATAACAAACTTGGCGTTGACTTTCTCTAAAATCCTTGGAACTGCATTAATCAGCACGTGGACACCTTTTTCGTAGACTAGTCTTCCAACAAACAAGACAATTTTTTCTTTTGGCGAAGCGAATTTTTTTCTGAATCGGCTAAAATTAATGTTTTTGTTTCTCGTGTATTCTTGAAGGTTTACGCCGTTTGGGATCATGACTAGTTTGTCTTCAGGAAGCCCAAAAGCCCATCTAACATGTGAGACCATATAGTTGCTGCAGCATATCACTTTCCACGCTTCATATGTAAGCCAAGCCTCTGTTTCATGAATCATTCTTTCATAATCGAAATGAAGCCCGTTTCGGCGTCCAACCTCAGTTGAGTGGATTGTGGCTAAAAGTGGTTTTCTGAAAACGTGTTTCAGGCCTATTCCTGCGTTCGCAACAAGCCAGTCATGGGCATGGAAGATGTCAACTCTTCCATTTAGACGGTTAACAAGAGCAGCGGCTTCTTTCTGCATATTCACATTCATCAAATAAACCCAAGTTGCAAAGTCGGGGGAGGGGTTCTTGTAAGAATCTATTCGAAAAACTTCAACACCGTCAACAACTTCATGCTGTGGTGCTCCAGGAAAATCGCACGTAACTACACAGACCTTTACACCATTTTTTGCCAAGTTTTTTGACAAGTGATAGACATGGGGGGATATCCCACCTATAATTCTCGGTGGAAATTCCCAAGTAAGCATCATGACAGTCAATTCGCGAGTCACTTCAGCACCGCACCTCTCATAGTGCTGTTGTAGATTTCCAGAATATCCTTCATCCACGTGCTAGATTTTGGTGCAATCACCTTTATCTTATCCATTGGAACTCTGTATACCCTAGTTACTTCATCTCGCATCCATTCAGATTTCACAATCACTTTCTTGGCTTCATACAAACCCAGCCACTCTATGCTTTTGATGGCCATGTTGAAGGGATAGTTTGCCCCATGCGAGCGGTGTTCTTCCAAGCTTTCAACAGAATAAATAAAAGGTAGGTTAAACGCTTTTTTTAAGGTGACCGCAGCTTGTATGAAATGCCAGTCGTGCACATCCATCAGGTCTATTTGTTTATTTGCGTTGTAATAGATGTTGGCTGCCGCTCTTTCAACCTCTTGGTTTAGGGTGAGAACCCATGTGAGAACGCCTATGTGTGTTCGAACAGGGTTTGTCACTCTGTAAGTCTTGATGCCTTCCGGTTCCTCGTGTTGCCCCGTTAAGAAATCATGATAGGTCACCACATTGGTTTCCACATTTTTTTTGGCAAGCTGTACAGTGAGTTCTTTTACATATCCTGCAAGTTGTCCAACGATTCTCGGTGGAAATTCCCAAGATAAAACTATGACATGCATCATTTTCCCACTAGGTGAAAAGCGCACAGACCTTTATTATTCCCCGGCCTGTCAGAAAATACCGTTTCTTTCCTTCGTTGTCCATGAAGCTTTCGACGTGCCCCTCCAAGCCATAATTGTCAAGGATTTGTTCCACTTCAGTTAAGTTGAGCTGCATAACTCGTGCAAGTTCTTCGCTTCTTCTTGCCAGGTCTGGAGCTGTTGCACATAGGTTATGTAACGTTCGCAAAATTTTTTCTGAGATTGGTAGTTCCTCTCTCAATATTTCCACCTGAAGCATTCACAGTAACTTAGGTTTTTATAAAGGCAGTGTAGAACATTTAAAAGTATTTAGTTGCTTGAATTTGCTGGCTTAGTTTTTTGAAATTTTCCTTAACGACCTTGAGCATTGATTTCCTAAATTTCTCTCCCTTCAGCCTCGAAAGCCTTACTCTCTTCAATTCTTTCGCTAATGCCTTATCACGAAGCGAAATACCCGCCCATTTTTCGAAGTCCCGACGGCGACTGTGAAATTCTATGGATTTTATGTTGACTTTTTGGAGAGCGTTTAAGAGTCCTTTTAGGGTCCATGCCATTGTTCCTGTATAATGATTGTCGCCTACACCTGTGTAGAACAGGAATGGTTCGTTGGCAGCTATTGACGCAAGTTTTATTCTGTTTTCAAAGTCAAATATAGCTGATTGGGCTGTTACGTAGGCGTCTACTGGATAGTTGAAAGGACTGAAGTAGGAATGAACTTCGCCTGGCCCACCACCTGAGGTGAACATGTAATAGAGATGGTCACTTGTTTGGAAATATCTCCATATTCTCAAAAACTCTTCATCTTCCGTTTCTTTCACAATGGGTTCAAGCTTCCTCACAGATGTGTAATAAGCCCATTGCATTGTGTTTCCAAGCCAACAACTTGCATCTCTTTCCAGATCAGCCCATGAAACAGTTCCGCCCAGCTCAGGAACATCAATCTCTCCAGCCGACGCATACTTTTCTACAACTTCAGAGGGTGTAGCCATGTGAAGATGCCGCCATTTCAAAATATACACTGGTAAATGTTTAAGAAACTCATGTATACCAGTTTCAGGCCAATGGTGCTCCCCGAAGGTTTCGTAATCCGGAAAGATGTTAACGCATTGACCTGACGTTGCTGCCAGCCAACCTGCATACTTCTCTGCGGTCAGCGGCCATTCGCTCCACCATCTCGCAGAAAATCGGAAACCTATGTCATCTGTCAACTTGTAATTTCTCAACAGTATCTTGATTTTCTTACAGCCTTTGGGCGTATAGAGGTAATTCGGCGATTTTCCATGCAGTATTCTTTCCACACCTTCAGTGAAAATTCCCTTGTAACCCATTTTTTCGACGGTCTTTCCTATGGCATTGTTGTAAAGCAGTTCAGTATTCTCAAAAACCTTAGGCGTATAGCCCAGCAAATCCTTCATTGTTTGATGATGCATTTTCACCTGTTCAATGAACTCTCCTCTTCGGGAGTATAGACTTGCCAGAGAATGATAATAGGTTTGGCTCAGAAATTCCACACAACCAGTTTCAGCGAGTTGCCTGAAGGATTCCAAAACGTCCTTGTTAAAAACTTCACACTGTTCCAAGAAAACCCCGGAAATACTGAATGAAACTCGGACTTTTCTTCTCTCTCTTTTATGCTCATCGATTAAGTCAAGCAGTATCTGGTTAGATGGAAAATAACATTTTTTACATGTTCTCTCAAAAACTCCTCTATTCACCGCATCATCAAAATAGTAGTTAAAGAGTTTCTCCTTTTTCAAACGCTTTAACATCTTGTTTTCCCAAAAGACATCCCGTCTTAACCTATGCGGCTGATGAACTTCAACCACAAATACGATATCTGTCAATACGTTTGCCCCTGTATCCTTTTATCAGTTTGACATTATTTCTGATTTGCTATTCCAAGATGCAACAGCGCGAAAGTTTATGTTCGATTCTGATGCAGGATTCATAATCTATTTATCCCCCACCCCCTGCTTCTCTCTTTACAACAAAGGTGAATAATCATGTCAATCGAAAAAATTGGCGTTGAGAGTAAACAAGAGTTAGAGCAGATGATAACGAAAGAAATGAGCCAGATCGAAAAGGGATTAACCGTGGTCTGCAGTCATGTTCCAGTAGACGACAAAACATCTCTGGACATTTTGTGCCATGACAACAATGGACAACTCGTGGTTCTGCAGTTGAACGTCAAGGAAGACGACAACATGTTGCTACAAGGAATTCAAAGCGTGGATTACGTAGACAAGTTCAAGTCATTTTTGAAAGCCACCTACAACAAACATAAAATCAACGATGAAGAGAATGCACGATTAGTTTTAATCGCGCCTTGCTTCTCAGAAACCCTACGTCATGCTGTTGAACATATGCAAGGAATACGTGTCGATCTTTATGAGTGGGAATACATAAGACTTGGAGACCATAAAGGCCTCCGCCTTCAACCCATTTTCACTTGGAAGCCAACAGAAAAGCCTAAAGAAGAAAAGAAGGAAACAAAGCCAACAGAGAAAAAGCGTGAACCAAAACCAGAAAAGAAACAAGAAAAAGCGCCTGAAAAGAAGAATGAGCCTAAACCAGAACCGCAAAAGGAAGAGTATCCCAGGTTCCAATTACCAGCAGAAAAGTCAGAAGAAAAAGAACCGCAACCAGAAAAGAAGAAAGAGACGCCGAAAAGGAAGCTAAGACTGTTTTAGGATTGGCTCTGCAACACTGTAGCTCGCATCGCAAAGAACGCTATTCGTGAAGTGGATTAGTGAGGTACCTATTTGAGGATAGGTTCCTTTGTTTGGGAGTACCCACCTAGCGCGCGCCGAATAGTAAGCTTGGAAGCGATGTCGATGGCGAAACCACTGGTTGTAGGCGCGCACAATGTAGTAGGTTTTAGAGAGCAGGTTGTGCCGTCTGGACCAGACAAGAACGGTGTACATGTGAATGGAGGAAATTCAGCTGACATTGCTTGGAGTATAAAAGAAGTCTTGTGCGATTCTGAAAGGGCCAAGAGATGGGGTGAAAACGGCAGAAAACGGGTCCTGCAGTACTTTACATGGAGAAAAGCAGCAGAACAAACACTCCGAATTTACGAGATGCTCCAACATCTGCAAGAACAGCAAGAAAGTGGAATAGTTGACTTGATTGAAACACTAAAGCACGAGTAGTTTTTTGAAAAATCTCTTTGCTTTGTTAATCGTTGCTTTGCAGTCTAGATTTAGACATGACCATAGAGTAAAGCATTGTGCGAACGCGCAAAATCGAAAGAAAGGATTTAGGGCCTACCATACCTAAATCAAGATTGATTTTGGAAAAACAATTTTGACTATTTCGCCTGGGTGAAAGCTTGCTTTGGAAGCGAGATACAGGAAACAGATTTAAGTCTTAAGCTTTTTCTTAAAGGATTCCATGCACAAAGGTACCTATTATAAGGAGAAGCTTTCAGCTAATAAACTCGTTAGATGTTATGAAACAGCTCCTCCAAGAATTAAACAATATCTTGACGCTGAAATCCGATTCGTCATTTCTAATCTTCAGGGTACAGGTTTGGTTCTCGAGCTTGGATGTGGCTATGGTAGAGTTATGAAAGAAGTGTCACAGTTTGTTTCATGGATTGTTGGAAATGACATTTCAAAGGAAAGTCTGGAACTCGCAGGCTCATATATGGAAAGTTGTCAAAACTACACTGTGTTTCTGATGGATGTATCTCACATGTCATTTCGTTCATGTATTTTTGACGTTGTGTTTTGCATTCAAAACGGCATATCCGCATTCGGAGTCAATAAAAAACGTCTCATCGCCGAATCCATAAGGGTGACAAAGGATAATGGAATCATTCTGTTTTCTAGCTATTCTCCGAAAATATGGCATGCTCGTCTAGAATGGTTTAGAAGACAATCGCAGTTTGGTCTTATAGGTGAGATAGATGAAGAGAAAACCTGTGATGGAACAATCGTGTGTAAGGACGGTTTTAGAGCCACTACAGTAAACGGTGACCAACTTATCGAGTTGTTCAACGAATTCTATTTGAAAACGTCTGTCATCGAAGTAGACGAATCCAGCATTTTCTGCAAAGTCGTTAAAAAGAATTAGCCTATCATTAAGGTTGCACATAACTTAGGATGGCAGATGGTCTGGTAGAAGTTGTATTTGAATGTGCCAGCCTATTCGCGCCACTTGACTTATTACGAAAAAGCTTTTCTTTCAGCGACAAAAGAACTAAGCTCTTCTTCAAGTAAAGCTTGAAACTTCAATGACATGCTCTAAACGGTTACCCTGCAGCACCTCAGAGCAAGTCATCACGAGCTTCTCCTGTTTAATTGACAAAATAAATCATACACAAAAAAATGGAAAGGGGGTTAAGAGTTTCGGGCTGCTGCTTTCTCAAGTGCAGTAACGCCAGGTAGTTTTTTTCCCATCAGAAATTCTGTCAGCGCTCCGCCTGCTGTGCTCATGTAAGAGATTTTGTTGGATAGCTCAAGCTTCTGTAAAGCTGCCACTGTGTGACCGCCACCTGCAAGAGAGAACCCTTGCGAATTCGCGACTTCCCCGAAGATTCTCTTTGTTCCAAAGACGAAATCGCTTTTTTCATAAACTCCCATTGGTCCACTGACCACTATTGATTTCGCGTTCCCTATGATCTTAGCATAGTTCTCAACAGTTTTTGCTCCAACATCGAGGATCGGATAGTTTGTTGGCAGTTCGTCAACGGAAAGCTCTTTTCTTCCACCGTCCACTTCCACAGCTATGTCCAAGGGAGCTTTGATTTCCTCAGGATACCTCTGCATAAGCTCTTGTATGCCTGGCACTATACGCATAAGCTCTTTTCGCTGTAAGAAATCAACGTTTGGTTTGCCAAGGTCGAAGCCCCTTGCCACTAGGAATACGTGGCCAGCAACTCCACCCGTAAGCACATAATCTGCTACGCCATTGTCCAATACGTATTTTGAGATTTCAAGAGAATCATCAGCTTTTGCTCCTCCAAGAATAAACACGCAAGGCTTCTCTGGATTCTCCAACACTTTTCTAAGAGATTCCAGCTCCCTCTCCATTATACGTCCTGCAACACTCGGCAGAACAGCTGTGAAGCCTACAATTGACACGTGAGCTCTATGTGCTACGGCAAAGGCGTCATTAACAAACAAGTCTGTCAACGGTGCGAGTTTTTGCACCATCTCGGTCTTTGCATGCTCTTCAGGTGTTCCCTTGTTCCGTTCGTCGGCGAAATTCCTAACGTTTTCTAACACAATCACCTCGCTGTTTTGCAGCTCTTTGATGGCTTTTTGGACTTTTTCTCCGAAAATATCATTGGTATATTTTATGCGTTTACCTAAAACTTTGCTCAAGATTACAGCGTGTTGCTCCAGTGAAGTGAAATCGGGTTCGCCAGGTCTACCTTGATGCGCCAAAATCACAACTTTTGCGCCTTTCTGAACTAGTTCTTTAATGGTTGCTTCACCGTGTGTTCTAATCCTTGTTTCGTCGAGTATTTTTTTCGTTTCCATGTCTATGGGAGAGTTGAAGTCCACTCGAACAAGAACTGTTTTTCCTTCTACGGCCACGTCGTCCAACGTTAACAGTTTGAGCATATCCTCACTTTCTCAACAACTCGGATCCCTTAGTTATATCAAGTTGCCATTCTACAGATTTTTTCTATCATCCGTACCATTTTAACAGAGTAGCCCCATTCATTGTCGTACCATGCAAGCACTTTCACCAAGTTTCCAATCACCATTGTAGAGCGCCCGTCTACTATTGCCGAGTACGGGTTATGTATAAAGTCTGATGAAACCACAGGCTTCTCTGTGTAGTCTAGGATTCCCTTCAGTGTTCCTTGAGCTGCCTCCTTGAACGCGGCGTTGACCTCTTCCCTGGTGACTTCTCTTTGCAGTTGTGCAGTGAAATCCACTATAGAAACATCTGGAGTAGGCACACGTAAAGCAAGTCCGTTTATCCTTCCTTCGAGCTCCGGCAACGTTAAAGTCGCCGCTACTGCTGCACCGGTTGTTGTGGGAATAATGTTGAATGCTGCTGATCTTGCTCGCCTCAGGTCTTTATGCTGCATGTCAAGAAGTCTCTGATCATTGGTAACCGAGTGAATTGTGTTCATTATGCCAGCTTTCACGCCGAACTTGTCGTTCAATACCTTAGCTACAGGCGCCACACAGTTCGTCGTGCACGAAGCCAGAGAAACTATATGATGTCTCATTGGGTCATACTTGTCATCATTGACGCCATAGACTACTGTTAGATCCGCACTGGAAGCTGGACTCATAGGCGCAGAGACCAACACTTTTTTGGCTCCAGCCTGCAGATGTTTTGAGGCAGCTTCCTTTTTTCTGAACCTACCTGTGGATTCGACAGTCAAGTAAACACCCATTTCTCCCCATGGCAGCTTTGCCGGGTCTGGCTGTGCTAGAACCTTCAGCTCCTGCTTGACAACTCCGTTTTTCTTGATTACAATAACATCTTCCTTTGCTTCTGTGTCAAAGGGCAATGGTCCGTGCACTGTATCATGTTTCAGGAGGAAAGCTAAGGTTTTGGCATCTGTTAGGTCGTTGACCACGGCGAAATCTATTTCTGTTCCAGTTTCAAGCGCTGCTCTGTATAGGAGTCTCCCTATTCTTCCAAATCCATTAATAGCTACTTTCGTTTCCATTTCTAATCACCATATTTACTCAGTTTATTCAGAAATTCCATCTAATTAATCTTATCATATGCTAGAAAGTCAATGTAACTTTCTTAACACTATTTCAGCGGCAAGCACCATAGGCTCCCAAGTTTCATTCAGCGGTGGCGCATAAGCCGTATCTGCTTTGGCTAGTTCTCGCACAGTCATTTGCTTCTGGATTGCAAA
>DAOVMU010000091.1 GCA_030630585.1 Candidatus Bathyarchaeota archaeon
AGTATTAGATGCGTTAGGTTTAGACTTCGACGAAATAATAGGATTAACGAAACTGGAACGCTTCATGTAACTTTCAACCCAGCTTTTTTCATGAATTGCAAGATCAAATAGCCAATAAGATTGATGCTAATCAAGGAGCCAGTGAAAATGCCTAACCACCATACCCACAGCTCCATCTCCGTCAATATTGCCAAATACGTTCCAACAATGAAAGTTATCACAATAGTTGCAACTGTGCAACCAGCAAAGTCGCTTATGATGCTATCACGTTTCAGAACTGATATTTTCCATGCAAAAACGCTGGCAATGAAATTGGCCAATGCCCCTAAGCTTAGGTCTGTGACAATGCTTGGCATTGGACTAGCAACATTGCCGATCAAACAACCTAGAGTAACTCCTATAACCGCAGGCCATCCGAAAATTACTGAAAGCGGAATCAAGGCATCAGCTATTCTCACCTGAACCAGTCCAAAGCTTAAACTAGATAAAACCAATACTAAAACTGCATACAAAGCCGCAAAAATCGCTGTTAAAGCTATATCCTTGCTGTTAAATCTCAAATCTTTACCTCCTACGCCGGGATTTATATGGCGGAACGGGTGGAGGCCCACTCACCCACCAGCAAAACCTATCACATAGACTTCGCATTATAAATGTTACTATTGAAACTTTAACTTTCCGTGTTTGACACAGCTTTGTTTCTTTCTTCAACGCGTTTTTCTGTCGTTACGTCTCCTGTTCTCGAGTTTGCACTTTCAGTGATTAACGATTCTTCAGCTCTTTCTTCAACAAGCCCTTCTGTTATTGCGTTTTCAACTCTTGATTCTACACCTTCCTTGTTTGACACCTCTTCTGTTTTTTGTCCAACGTCTTCTTTCGTTATTGTTTCTCGGATTCTTGATTCTACATCAACATCTTCTGCGGCTGTTTCCTCTCTTTTAGAGGGCAATAGATTATGTGGGGGTGGAGGCGCTTTCAAGATGGTTGATAATAGGTACGTGGCTGCAAACGCGTTTTGGTAAACCTTCTGGAAAACGTATGGCACTTTTATTTCAGGGTCAACTTCTAACATCTTGTCTATTTCCACGTCTTTACCAGTTAGAGTTGCGGCGCCCTTAACTTCGAATTTCACTACGCTTGGTTTGGTTGTTAGAAACAAGCTGAAATTTACAATAACCGTTTGGCTCTTGCGTTCTTTCTCCTCTAACTTTGCCTTTACATCAAAATTGATAGCGCCTGTGTCGCCTTTAGCGCCCAGTCTGATACCTGCAATATTAGTTATGTCTACTGTAACCGAAACCTTTGGGATATTCAATGTTGGGCAAATGATTGATTCCCCACATTAATTAATTGAGCATGAAGCTAGTTCTCCGGCATTCTTCGTATTAAGCCTTCCCTTTCAACTGATTTTTGCCTTTTGTGTGTAACACGATGATACGTACACTATCAAGCAGGAAAATAGCTACGACAATCACCATTGAATCAATAAGGCAACAGAAGTTGAAGCCGCCACTAGAAGTGAAATTATTACAACTATCTGGCGTTCAGTCAAAGGACGATGATAAGTAACAAGTGTAACCATACTCCTTACATGATCCGAAAACAGTTTTTTCCCATCAAAAGAAACACACGCTCTGCTTCCATAAACGAAATAGCTCAACAAAATCAAAGACGAGTTAAAAATGTATGGCAAAAGTGAAATTAGCAAGCTGGATTTCAAATCTGAAATAACCGCAAAAGCAGCCAGTGTCATTCCAATGGCAAAAGATCCGGTATTGCCAACGAATATCTTACCTTGGAGATTGAAAAAGGCTAGCAAGAGCCACACGACTAGTGGAACGCATAATAAAATCACATTCGATCCTGAAACAGTCATCATCCCAATCATAATCACTGCTGGACAGATTGTTTCTAAACCATTCAATCCCCCAAGCTGATTCACAGTATTGGTAGTTATAGTCACAATCAGCGGAATGATTATGAAATAGTAAAAAATGCCAAAATCTATGGCTCCGAAAATCGGTGTTGTTATAGATGTACGCACATCAAGTTGGGTGGCTAACGAGATAAGTGGTATTGCAGCTATCAGCGGAAAGAAAGCCTTGTAACGCCACTTCAAATCCATCCAGTCATCAAGCAACCCCATGAAACCACCGAATAATATGCAGACTGCTAAAATCAAAGCTGGAGAAACATTGTCAGAAGCATTAATTTCTGCTCGGCTAAACCAATACAATAAGAAGAGATAAGTCGCGCTAACTAGAACGTAGATTACACCTAGACCATTTGGAACTAAAGGCTTGTTTGGCTTATGAAGGTCGTGAGCCTTGGGAAACAATCCATTTCTCCTTCATTCACTTGGATAATTGATTTTGTAGAGACAAACAAGTGGGACAATACCTACTTCTCTACCAACTGGATAATGCTCGAAGGTGACTTCTAACCCAGCAAAATAAGCTTCTTCAAAATACACTGGCGTTCTATAATCCTTTTCGTTGGGATCTGGCACGTTGGCGTCAACACACCAAATATGTTTTCCGTAGCTCATAAGTTTAAAGAGGGTAGAGTTTTCGCCCCTATCAGTCCACTGCAAGGGCCATCTTTTCGCGCTCGCTAGAGTCTCGTTGTAGACTGCAAAAGGTTCGTCATCAGTCCATCCAGACTCTATATCTATCAAACTCTCATTCAAAAAGCGTCCATAGGCTTTTCCGGATATCTTCGCCATCCACGACCATTTTCCTTCGTCACCGGAGCCAAACCATTCTCCATACGTATAGAAAGTTGTGAATACGAGAATGTATTCCGCGTTGTAACGCTTTAGCATTTCCAGTGCTTGTGTTTCGTTTGCCATAAAAATGAAACCAACATTTTCTATCTGAGTCCTGTTTACTGTAGCGTTATCGGCAAGCGATGTCACATTGCCCATGATTGTTAACCAATATCCATAGTCCCACCAGCTGCAAACAACAGTGGTCGCTTTCAGATTACTTCTCATCCAATTCGACATTTGTAGCCATGGATGTGGGTGTTTCAGCTCGCCCAGCTCGTTAGGCGGTACAGGAAGACTGTCAGTGATTATAGTGGCTGGAGACGAAGCTTGTGTGTACACTCTAGGCGTTGGAAAAGCGAAATTCGTCAGCAGAATAAGGAAAATTAGAAATACAGCGGCACCACTAAACTCCTTTCCAACAGGTTGTAAACCATGCTTCTTCTTCACAGTAATTCTTGGCGGTTCCTTCAATAGGGCGATAAATGGTTTTAGTATTCCTGTTATCCCAACGGATGCCAAAAGACTGAATACAGGAGCCATAAGTAGAAGTAAACGCACCATGGAGCAAGCAAAGTAGAGAGACGTTAGACCCAGAATCAAGAGAAACAAGTTTTTGTCGTTGAGGTCCCTCAATATGAAGAAGAAACTGGCTACAAAGAAGATTATTCCTATTCCCATATCATAATACATAGACCCCCAAGCTGAAATCCTATGCTCAGCCACAGACTCTATAAGCGGAGACCCTGCACGTGCTAGCGGATTCAGAACAGAAATAAATTTTCCAGCCATGCCTCGCATGTAACCAAACTGGGAAAGAACGAAAAAACCACCAACTAACACAGCGAGAAAAACTACAATGAATACAGTCCTCCATTTTATTGATGTCACGGCTCGAAAAACTTCACATAGACACAGCAGTGCAAATACACCAGCCACTGGCAAAATGGCGCTTGTAGTCAGATAAGTTGGCGTGAGTTTTGGAACCCATGCTGTAACGTACAAACCGAATCCAAAAGTTAGACTATAGGATAACAAAAGACGCGGTGTGTACCTCTTGAGCAGTACCGACAGAAAAACAAAGAGTACTGTGACGCCGATGGCGTAGTATGCTGCGCCCCATGCGGAACAGAAGTACCCTAGGGCTGCACCTGATGCAAGTGCATATTTCATGCTTGAACTCAGTGGTCTATCCTCTTCTATTGCCCTTAAAAACAGAAAGATAAATATCAGAAAAGCTGGTATCCCTACTGTTTCATCGTCGAAGAATCCGACCTGAGTTCGCTGGATGTAGGAAGGACTTAGAGCTAGAAAAAGAGCTGCAAACAGCCCTACAGATTTTCCTCCTATATCCTTACCTAGAAAATAAATCACTAGGCTGGCAAGCATACCCATAATGGCTGGGAAAATTGTGCAGAAATCCATTAAACTAACATTCACTCCTAACGATGAGATTATGCTGTATAGAAATGCTGCTGTTAGTGGTAACCCGGGAAACCCAGTTTTTGCAACATTTATTCCGCTTGGATACCATCTATAGAAGTCGCGCCATTGAGTAGGCCAAGCCCACGATATGAAACCATTTTTTACTATGTATTCTGTAAATCGAAATTGAAAGTAAGGATCAAACTCGGATAGATGCAGCTGTACCGGCTCTGCTCCTAGAGCGACCTCCCAGCGTAAAGGGAACAAACGTATTGTGAAAGCTACGAAGAGTATGAGAACCAGAACTGAAAAAGTAAGTACAGAGCTGTGGCGTACCTTAACGCGAAGCTTTCCTAAACTTTTTAAGCTATTTACAAGGCGTTCCTTCGACAGAAAGTTTCCAACCCTCATTTGACCATCCCTTTAACACAAATCATTGAGGTGTTTTATTTCTCTTGCGGTTAATTATTGGTTTTCACGTTGTGATCTTTCTCTTGTAGCCGTATTTTCTAGTGTCATAAAACGGAAATGATACAATTTTCCCTTTTGCCAATCTGTTACGCATCTTAACGTTGATCAAGTTCCCTTCCTGAGCTTGAGCCGTCTGAATGTAAGCCATTCCTATACCATATTCAAGTAGTGGTGAGAATGTTCCACTTGTTATGTAACCTATTTTTCCGCCTTTATCGTCATAGATTTCGAAGCCTTGTCGAGGTATGCCTGGCGCCATCATCTGTATTCCAACGCGTTTACGTTTTATTTCTTTATTTTTCTGTTTCAACAGTGCATCTTTTCCTATGAAATTTCCTTTCTGAAATTTGACAACGAAGCGTAGCCTTGCTTCTAAGGGAGTGGTGCTTTCGTCAATGTCATTTCCATATAGACACATTCCAGCTTCAAGCCGCAAGGTGTTTCTTGCTCCTAGGCCACATGGTTCTATTTCGAAGGATTGACCAGCTTCAAGAATGGCGTTCCATAACTTAACCGCGTTGTCAGGTTCCTTTAATGAGACGTTCCATACGAAGATTTCAAAGCCATCTTCACCTGTATAGCCAGTTCTAGAGATAAAAACCTCTACATCCATTAAACGTGAATGGGCACATTTGAACCTTCCAATTTTGTTCAGATCTGCTGAGGAAATCTTTTGCAATGTATTTTCAGCTTTTGGACCTTGAACTGCAAACATTGCCACATCATCTGAAACGTCTTTAATTTTCACATCGAAGTGTTCAGCGTTTTTAATCATCCAATTGTAATCTTTTTCTCTGTTACTCGCGTTGAAAACTATCAGAGACTTTTCTGTCTCTAACCGATATACAACGAAGTCATCTATTATACCACCATTTGCGTTGCACATAACTGAATATTGAGCACTGTTAGGTGACAGCCCAGAAACATCATTTGTTATGACGTAGTTCAGGAAACGCTCCGAGTCAACACCCGTAATTGAAACTCGTCCCATATGGGAAATATCAAAGATGCCAACGCTGTTTCTCACTGCCAAATGTTCGGAGATTACTCCTTTATACAATAAGGGCATTTCAAAACCAGCAAAAACAGTTATTTTCGCTTTTTTCCGGTGTACATTATAGAGTTGAGTTCTTCGCGCCTCTGCGCGCGGTTTTTCTGACAAAATTCTTCCCCTCTAGATTATTTTGCAGGTTTCACTTCAACATCTAATGGTACGAGTGCAAGTTTTTCGCCGCATTTGGGACATTTCCCATTGTATTGATGAAGAATTTCGTCCGGTGGTTTAAGGTCGGCGCCTTCATACAAAACGTAACCACATTTTTGACATACAACACGTTGAGGCACAGTATTACACTCCGTTCAATAGTGAATGAAGTAAATGGTCATGGCATATTTATTGGTTGCTAATTTCAGGGTGCTTCTCTCACCTCATGCAGAAACTCTTAATTCTACCCATGAGGCTTGGTTCTGAGAAATCGTTTCCTGATAACCTGTAGGATGTATGTTAAACTGGAAAAGTATACGCTAATCATCACGGAAAAGCCGAATGCTGCACAGAGGATAGCTTCAGCCCTTGACTCGAAGGGAAAAATGAAAAAAGAGGAAGATAACGGGGTACGGTATTATGTGGCTAAAAAAGACAGAAAAATTGTTGTTGTTCCAGCGTTAGGACATTTATACACGGTTAATGAAGAGAGGAAGGGAAGAAACTATTATCCGGTTTTCAATTTCAGATGGGCGCCAAGATACACTGCTGAA
>DAOVMU010000068.1 GCA_030630585.1 Candidatus Bathyarchaeota archaeon
CAGAGATCGAAAAGGCACTCGAAAGTTTGGGAGCCAAAGGTAAGATAAAGATCGAAACCAGAGCTAGATGAGAAAGGTGAAAGTTTATGGGTGCTTCTCAGGAGCTTGAGAAATCCGCAACGAACTACGCTTTAGAAGCCGTCCGGTTGGATAAGCAAGGTTCAAGGGGCATGGCGATAACGATGTATCAGAAAGCCATAGAAATCCTGCTGAAGCTTGTCCAGTTGTATCCAGAATACAAGCTGAACAAGGTTTACATACAGAGGGCGATAGCCTATCAGGAAAGAATAAAGGCGTTACAAGGCTCCGTTCCCGCCAGACCGCAGATTGAAGCGAATGGTGTTGAAAGCGCAAAAACTGCTGAAAGTGAAAAAGCAAGCTACGAGGAACTCATCGTCAAGGAAAAACCCAACGTGAGATGGGGGGAGGTCGTTGGACTCGAACAAGCCAAAAAGGCGATAAAAGAGGCCATCGTTTATCCGGTTCAAAGACCAGATTTGTTCCCGTTGGGGTGGCCTAGGGGAATCCTCCTTTTCGGACCGCCCGGTTGTGGAAAAACATTGATAGCGGCGGCGGTTGCCACAGAGATTGACGCCGCCTTCATTTCGGTTGACGCTGCTTCGATAATGTCCAAGTGGCTGGGTGAAGCCGAACAGAACGTTGCCAGACTTTTTGGTTCAGCCAGAAAATCAGCTGTCGAAGGGCGACCAGCCATAGTCTTCATTGATGAACTGGACTCTCTCATGGGACGGCACTCAAGTGAGGTTGGAGGCGAGGTCCGCATGAGGAACCAGTTTCTGAAGGAGACGGACGGCGTTATCGATAAGGGTAAGAGACTCCACGTTTACATTATCGGCGCGACCAACAAGCCTTGGGATTTGGACTGGCCTTTCATAAGAAGGTTTCAGAAGAGAATTCTGGTTCCGCTTCCAGACCATCACGCACGCTTGCTGATGCTCAAGCTTTACACGAGTAACCTGCAACTCGCTCCGGATGTTGATCTGCACGAATTAGCCAGACTTTCAGAGGGGTTCTCAGGCAGCGACATAAAAGACACGTGTCAATCAGCACACCTAAGCGTCATCGGCGAATTCTTTGAGTCTGGTCAAGCAGCCGACAAACTAGCCAAGCCGAGAATGCTGAAAATGGACGACTTTAGGCACATACTGGGAGAGAGAAAACCAAGCGTTTCACTCGACATGCTGGCTTCGTACAACAGATGGTTCGAAGCCTTCAAAGCCCTTTAGAGGTGAAGCCAAAAGAGCCTAAGCCAGTTTAGGGTGGAAAGGTTTGGAGAAACCCTCTCCTTTCTCATTTTGAAGAAACTCTCCTTTCTCCCTTCGGTTAATCTCCAAACCCCACAACCTTAAACTGGCGGAACCTGAAGCACCGCCAAACGCTTTGCTGAATATTTTCTGAACAAGAGGGTTAAAGGCGAATTCTCATTAACGCTTCAATCGTTGTTTTACCTATAGCTACTTTATTTCTTCGTTGAAGATTTTTTCCAAAGCTCCTTTGTTCACATGCAGCTTCTCAGAAATGTTTTTTATCCACTTTATGTAAGCTCTGAAAATGTTTCGCAAGATTTCTGCCTTCTCTCCTCGGGACAAGTCTTTCTCTTCGGCAAGCAACAAAGCAAACCACTTACCTACGTCTGAGAGTTGATAAGCTTTAACCCATACGATACGCCCCTCTTTTTCAATTTTCTCCATATACTCACTCAAAACCCCAAGCTTGGTTAACGACTTTAAATTTCCAATAATCGTCTTGTTAGAATAAGCAAGCTTTCTAACAAGGTCCTTTTGATAAATTATATTTGAAATACCTTGGCTGAGTGAAAATCTTAAAATATCAACAGCTGCCTTTGAACCAAAAATCGCACCTAATATTTTATTTTTCTGTTCTGTTGGGAGAAACACTACATACGGATGTAAGTCTACGTTCAAATCGCTCACTCTGAAAGTGTCTACCCCTAACTTATTTTAAACATTGCGGCTGTTTCCGAGCAGTAGGCTTTTTAAGGTTTCAACGAAACTCTATCAAGGTGTTTCAAACGGTTATCCCGAAAAATTGGGTTCCAACTGATGGAGACACATTCGTAACCAAAGAGGGATTTATATTTAATGTGTTCGGATATGAACACCCAAGCAACCGGGTTTTCTCCTTCCTGAAATATATTCCCTCTAAATTCAAGACGCTTTTCCATGTCCGCTTTTTAGAAAGAACATGGAAGTACGGAAGACTGAAACTTTTCCGAGCTGAAAAACTTTACACAGCACAAAATTATCAAACGTTCCTTGAGACTTTTCGAAACAAGTTCCCAAATTATGCTTACTTTTGTCCATTTAGGGAAAAAGAAGTGATTAGCACACCGCTGAGTTCCATTAAAAAAGTTTATGTTCCCAGGGAATGCTTGCGTTCCCTAACAAGAATCAAAAGAAAGGATAGCTTGCAGCAGATGACCCTGAATCTTATTGATTTACTATCTAGCAAAT
Source organism: Candidatus Bathyarchaeota archaeon (assembly GCA_030630585.1). GTDB lineage: Archaea > Thermoproteota > Bathyarchaeia > Bathyarchaeales > Bathycorpusculaceae > SOJA01. The sequence goes on from DAOVMU010000068.1 coordinate 2,496, forward strand.
CAGGCATTACTGTAGAGGATTTCGGCGTTCACGGCTCCATTGCTTTGAATATGCACACGCCACAGTCAGATATAGACATTGTTGTGTATGGAGCGCAAAACCTTCGTAAGCTAGAGAAAGCAATAGATAAGCTTGTCAAAACTGGAACATTAATCTATGTATTTAACAATCGTTTAGATGCTGCTAGACGATATAAGGGACGATATTTAAACAAACTTTTCATGTATAACGCGGTTCGCAAACCAGAAGAGGTCAATTCGAAATATGGAATACACAAGTATTCGCCAGTGGTCCACGTTAAGTTTCATTGCACGGTTAAAGATGATAGCGAAGCCGTGTTTCGGCCAGCGATCTACAAAATTGAAAACTACAAGCCTGACGATGCATCTTCAACACTTTCTGGAGACAAAATTCCAAAACTTGTGGTTTCCATGATCGGATGCTACAGAAACGTTGCCAAAAAAGGAGATAAAATTGTGGTTTCAGGGATGCTGGAATACGTTGAAAACATTGAAACAGGTGAAGTCTTTCATCAAGTGGTTGTTGGAACGGCAGCGAACGAGGATGAGTACATTTGGCCACTTTAAGGCTTAGAGACCGCGACGCAATCATCACAAAAGAAGGCTTAGTTTTCCGTGTTTTCGGATACTCTCATCCGTCAAACGTCTACATTTGTGATGCCGAATACGCACCAGCAGAGATCTTCAAATCGGACAATCCAAAAGCGTTCAGAAACAAGGGACAGCACGTTTTCTACAAATTTTACGAAGATGAGGGCGGGAAGTTTATCCAAAACAACTTTCCGCAATACATGATTTTCCATGAGATGCTTCGTAAGAAAGTTATAGGAGTTAATCACAGCAACATTGCAAGGGTGCGAAAACCTGACGAGGAGCTTAGGAAGTTAATTGAAACGAAACCGAAAGATGAACTCATTGCAGCTTCGCAAAAGGTTCTGGAATTCACGACGCAACGCTCTAGTTTGTCAACGAAAAATTTCGGCGTGTTCGGCTCTATGCTTCATGGATTTCATCATCCGAAGTTTTCCGACATAGACTTCATCATTTATGGGAGAAAAAACACGGTTAGGCTATGTGAAGCCTTGCAAGAATGGTATGGGGTTGATTCTTCTCCGCTTAAGAACGAGTTTGAAACCGATGAGTCGGTTGAGGGAAAGCGTTGGAAATTCCAAAATTACGGTCCAAAAGCGTATGTGTGGCATCAACGAAGAAAAATGATTTATGCATTGTTCAACGACGAGAAGACCGGGAGAGTTATCAAGACAGAGTTCGAACCTGTGAAACGTTGGGAAGAAATCAGTAACGCATATGACTCTGAGGTAAGAATCGTGCAGAGGGGCTGGACTAAAATGCTTGCATGTGTGGTGGAAGATTGGGATGCTCCTTTTATTCCATCAATTTATGGCGTGGAATCCCTAAAAGTCTTAAATGGAAAAGATGGCATTGAGGCGGGGCGCGTCATTTCTTACATGGAAGAGTTTCGAATGCAGGCACGCAAAGATGAGACAATTTATGTTGAAGGTAATCTGGAAGAGGTCGTAACCCCTAAAGGAAACTTCTACCAGGTTGCATTGACCTACTGTCCGAGATACTATGAGCAGGTTTTGAAAGTTGTATCTTGAAATTTATGCCAATATCATATGATCTGACGGTTTGTTCCCTAGTAAGAGTCTGAAATATTCACGATTTTGCCTAGCGTCTAGAACATGCTCAACTTTTCCCTGTGCAATGACAACTTCGCCTATTCTGGCTTGTTCACAGAATCTCCCACGAAAAGATGCAATCTCTTCTACTGACTCTATTTGAGGGCCTTCAAGAACTCGCACATCGCTGACTCTATAAACGCACGGTGTCAGAATTGACTCTGAATCGTCCACAACTGTAGCCTCAACTCTTGCGTAGCCAACATTCACGTAGCGGATATCCCCATAGTTCTCGTCAACTTCACTCCAATCCTTCACAAAACGAATGAAATAGTCCCTGTGCAAAAATTTTCCTTGCAAAACCTTTCTAGATTCGCTTCGAACGAAGTCTTCGTAGCTCATCAGAGTATCCTTCGAACGAAAACCGAATAGGACTTCCAAATCTTTCTGAGTGTAGGACTTAAAAGGGCCATTTTTTTTGCTTAATAGGTTTTTAAGGGCGGAGTGAACCTTTCGGCAGTTTTCAGAACCAGAAATGATGGGGTCGATATCAGAACTTGGTGTATGAAGCCCCACCATAATTGAGCCAGAAATACCAATCGCATTCCATGGAATATTCGCTGTCTCTTTTACCAGTTTGGCAAGCTGCAGAGCGAGGTTTTCAAGCTTATCTAGGCTGCTAGAACTGCGAAGCTCTCGAAGCTTCTCAGCGGGCTTGTAATGTTTTTTGACTGCATCTACAGAAACTTCGCCGAGTATTTCATCAAAAATGGAATTGTAATGAAGGTATTGAGAAAATCTCTCCTCTAATAGTGCGTAACGCTTTGAAAGGGAGTAAACTTTTCTATAACGTTTGCTATTCCTTTTTCTTTCGCCTTTCTCGTCTGGAAAATAGCGCAGAAACGCAATTATTCGGTTTGGCGGATGTATTAGGCCTTTCACATCAAATATTAAACTTTCAAAGGTTTCTACAAAGTCTCCTTCTCGCGCTTTGAATAGCATGATTTTACATTCCACTGAACACTATTCACGTTTTCTTGATAGTAATCCGGCTCTGTGTAAGGCCATCAATAAGCCTACCCCGATTATCGTGGCAATGACCGTCATAAGTAACCTTTCAGCTGCTGATACTGGAACCATGTACATGAAGAGTGAAGGAACATCCGGAAGTCCCAAAGGATCCAAAAAGTATTCCTGAATAACCTCAAACGGAATAAATACATCAATAACTCCAATGAAAATTAGATTTCCAAGCATGTGATCCGATATGATACCGCAGTAGCCTACCAAGAAAGTGGAAGAAATGAACGAAAATTTACCTCCACCAAAGATTCCGTACAATACGAAAATTGCCCCAATTATGTATAGGGGAAGCGAAAAGTAGGGTAGCATCCATATTTCTTCGCTTATGTAAGGCTTAGAAAATAGATAGGCAAAAACTATCAAAATTATTCCCAGAAATATGCGACTTGGTTTAAATTGCCACCCTTCTTTTTTCAATCCAATTTCATTAAAAGATTTGGCAGTCCATTTTCTTGTAATTAGGATAGCAAAGAATCCTGCGATATGCAAAATTGGGTACAACGGAGCTTGCAGACCAACCCACGTCAAGTACCACCCGGCAATTAACGCGCCTAATATAGCGACAGCCGCGATCCAACCAGGAATTTCAACCCTTTCCATTACTTTCTTAGATGTAAGGAAACCTGCAATCATTGCCGAAACGGCAGGGGCGAAAGATGTGAGAAAGGTAAAGGGGCTACCAGAGGTTAAAAGCCCGCCCATTAAGGCGGCTAGGAAGCCTAAATATGGTCCTATAACCATTCCGTAAACAGGGGCAATTGCAGCGTCAAATTTTATTTCGGAACCGGGAACTCCTATTATTGGTATTCCTGGAACAAACTTAATTATTATTACTGATAACGCTGAGAAAATAGCTAGAAAGGCAACATTTCTTGTGGTAAGCTTCAAGCTTGACATTAGAGACACCTGTGTAATTAAGGTAATAGCTATGTAATTTTTTACACAACGTTAATAAGACTTTCTATACTGAGGATGTACAGGGGAGGTGCTCTTGCAAATACGTTCGTATGAGAAGACAAGGCACATTTCAAAGTGTCTAGAGTGTGCCATCCTCTTTGAAGTCAGTGCCGATAAACCTGGAAATGTAAATTTAATAGTTGGCTTTGAAGGTACACGTTATGAGCATTTTCTTGCTTCCGCTGTCGCTGCAACACCCTCTTTTGAATGGGCAGCGAAACGAGGCGTTGGAGTTTCTCTAGGAAAAATCCACATTAGCGATGTTGGGCTGGGGCGGATTATAAAGGATTGTGTAGCGGATATTAACGCTTGGCAGCGGGGTGGTAACACATTGCTTGGCACGGTAATCTTGCTCTCGCCTATTGCAGTCGCAGCGGGGATGACCTCCACTAAAGAAGAACATATCTTCAAAATTCCGGAACTAAGGGAAAATTTGAAACTTGTTGTGGAATCAACAACGCCAGAAGACGCAGTTGATGTTTACGAAGCAATAAAAATCGCCAACTCCAGCGGACTCGGCACAGTCCCAGAACTCGACATCAACGATCCGAACTCTGTGAATAAAATACGTAAAGAAAAAATTTCGCTTTACGATATATTCGTAATAGCCTCAAAGTATGATGCGGTTTGTTCTGAATGGGTTAAAAATTATCCAATAACTTTCGACGTTGCCTATCCTTATCTAGTGGAACAAACTAGGAAAACTGAAAACTTAAACGTAGCAATAATTCACACATTCTTAAAGGTTCTAGCCGAACATCCAGATACGTTTATAGCCAGAAAGGTTGGCATGGAAACAGCGCGCGAAGTTTCTTCTATGGCGACGGAGGTTTTGAAGCTTGGAGGACTTGAAACTTCGGGGGGTAGGGAAAGCCTTCGTGAATTTGACTATGAACTTAGAAAATCAAGTAATCTTTTGAACCCTGGAACAACCGCAGACATCATTGCAGCGGCTCTAGCCTTGAGTGTTCTGGGTGGATACAGACCGTAGTTTGAAGATGGATTTTATTCTTTTTCAACCCATCTTTTGTAAAGAATGACTCCAATCATATATAGGATGATTGCTGAGACGGCAAGTGTTGTCATTGGCAGGAATTTGTCGCTTAGCACCGCATTTTCAATCATTACGTCTATTACCGCTTGAGCTGCGCAGGTCACTGATATGACTGCGAATTTGTTGAAGATATGCTGGAAGATATTCTAGTGGGAAATACATTCCTGTGCTTATATGGAGAACTATGCCCACTGTGGTGACTAAGCTTGATGCCTCTTGCGGACACATGCCAATACAGGATATCAGTAAGCCTATGGCTATACCATTCATTGAACGTAGAAACATCATCAGAACCAGCAAGGGAATGTTCCAGTTTACTTTGCGCTCGGTTTACCTGCATAAAGATTTTTTTGGCTATATGAACTTA
>DAOVMU010000086.1 GCA_030630585.1 Candidatus Bathyarchaeota archaeon
ATAGCATCAGTACTAACAGGCGAAAGGAGAACACAAAGAGAAATCGCTGAAATAGCGCAAGTAACTGAAGTCACCATACGAAACCGCTACAAAGAACTCGTAGAACGCCTAATGTTCCAAATAAGCCTCTAACAACTCACCTTTTCTAATATCCCAAAACAGTCATTTCCACAAGGCAATTCCGTATGAGAATACCTTCTTTGAAACTTGTACATTCCTCACACGAGTCATTTTCTAGGCAACTTTAATCATTCTTTAGCAACAATACAAAATGTCGACCCACAAGCACAGCTACGAATTTGGAGAAAAAAAATTTTGTGTGTTAGCTGATTGCCAGTTTGTTTTACAGTGTTTTCCTATTCTTTAGTCAGTGTTATTTCCATTGTTGAAACCATTCTTGATCTGTTTTCGCCTTCTCTCGCCGGCATCTCCTCTGTTCCAATCGCGATTTTGTCTACTTTCAAGTCTTTCAGAAAGCGGCTTCTAGTTATTTCAGCCACGTCAACCGCAGTTGAGATTGCTCGTCCACGAGCCTTCAATGTTACGCCTTTAGCGTTGGACGCCGATAGACTTGTAATAATCGCTAGAACATAGTTCATCGGTGGTTTGTTTCCAATGAAAACAATATTAGATTTTTCCGCCATTTTCCATCACTCCTCCTTGTTTGTTGAACGTAGCGCGCAACGTTGCCATATTCTCTTCAGCCGTCAACAACAGAACGCTACTAATTTCAATTACACACAAACCTCCTTATAAACACAACTAAACAACAAAGAAGGTCACCACCTTATCGCGTGCAAGAGCTCTGAAATGCTACGGAAAATGCATTTGCATTTCTCAGAAAAAGCGTTTAACAGTTACCTAGGCTTTTGGATTTGAGTTCTCAAGTCTTTTTTGGTTTTCGTTTTATTTGTAGAAGCTTCTTTATGTCATCGGTATCTCTTGTTGTAAATAATCTAATCCATAGCCAGCGGCCGTGTTGTAATTGCTCTGTGTCCCCTAACAGCTCATGGATTTTGGAACTTAGTTCTTCTCGTATTGAAAGAGCTTTTTCGGACTCCTTCTTGCTAAGAACTATCAGAACTGTAAATCCACGTTTCTCAGGGAAAAGTGAGCACAAAGTCTTGCTGCCTTTACGGTAACGAATTGTCCATCCGTACTTTGCTCCATAAAATACTGTTTCAGGTACCATGTCATAATGATCTTCAATGAACCGTCTTATCTCTAACCAAGCTTCTTTTGCCCGTTCTCCTATGAAACTCACGATTTCTTCTTCTGTTGGCTTGTGTACTTTATCTGTCATCCGACGGAAATCTTGTCCCATATCCATCAAAAGCACTCCTCAATCATTCCAGCATCTAATTGTCTTTTGCCTAGCATTTATCTTTTAATAAGAAAAATCATACTAGCGTGCACGCTCAAGTTGTCAGCAGTCTGTTAGCGTACGCCAATGTTTATTTGTTTGTAGTGTGAAAAAACTTGTGAGGAAATATCCTTGAAAGACATAAATGATGAGTTAAAGCAAGAGGTTTGGCAAAATCTCGGTGAACAACAGCACATTTTCCTTGCTACAACCGAAGGAAACCAACCTAGAGTGAGACCTGTGACGCTTATACATCTTCAAGACAAACTCTTTGTAGCCACTGGTTCCAACGACGCCAAGGTCAAACAGATAGAACAAAATCCCAAAATCGAGTTCTGTTTGTTGCTTGAAAAGAGTGAGGGAAAAGGCACAATAAGAGCGCAGTGTGTAGCTCATATAGTTGAGGACAAGGACGTAAAAGCAAATGTCTTCAACAAAATACCTTTTCTAAGAGAATTTTGGAAAACCCCGGACGATCCCAACTACACTCTTATAAACTTGCAGCCAATTGAATTTGAATATATGAAACCAGGCAGGATCCAATCCGTAAGAATAAAGCTTTAGCTTTTTTAAGAGTAACGTGTGTGTACACGAATTTGAACCATTGTTTTAGCTCAAGAATCGCTTCGAAATATGAAATTTGCCCATAGCCACATGTTTGCTATTGATGCAATCTGTTGCAGTGGTGGGACCCAACCGGTTTATTGTCCAGCTCGCGATTACACCGCCCTATGCTCCACGTTTCTCTTAACCAAGAAGCAGCATCTTGAAACCGTCGATCGGCTCAGTTCTCTTAATGCGCGGGCGATTTTGTCCACTCCCTTTTCAGTAAGGAAAAGCAGACATCGTCTCTGTATTGTCCGTTGAAGTAGCTCCTTTGCCGAAGGACTCCTTCCTTTTTGAAGCCCAGCGTGTAGACAATCTTCAAAGATCTGGTGTTCCTCGAGTCGATAATTGCTTGGATCCTGTTCAACTCCATTCTCTCAAAACCATACTGCAACACGGCACGCAACGCTTCAGTCATAATGCCTTCCCTCCAGTAAGCAGGGTCCAAATCGTATCCGATTTCCGCTCGACGCGCAGCTTTATTCCAATCGTAATAGCCACAGGTTCCTATTAGCTCATCACCGCTTTTTCTGACGATTCCCCAGCGAATACCCCTGTTTTCTTTGAATGGCTTTATGCAGTAGAGTTCAAGTTCTTCCTTAGCTGCCTCGATTGTTTTAGGTCCTGGAAAGCAACATCCTTCTACCATTTGGTCATTGTTGAAATGGCGAAAGTAAAATTCTACGTCATCGAGCGTCATTTCTCGCAGGATCAGTCTATCCGTTTCCAGCTGCGGAAACTCTCCAAACTCTTCCATCCTGATCAGCCCTTCGCAACGGCTACATCCAAATTGTTAGATCAGCACGACATATTTCTTTTTCTCAGATACTGTGCACATTGTAATTTTCTTGGAACATAAGCTGTCAGAAGTCGTCTATCGACGAGACATCTTATGACTCTCATTTCCCAGCCTCGATAAACGCTTACAAAAGAAACCAAGGTTTCTAGGTCTACATTCTTCAAAAAACGTGTATGCGCGTGGAAGGATGTCTATGCTTAGACGAAGCCTAAAATAGAGTGTACTTATTCATTTTAGTTGCAGGTGGCAGAGTTTGGTGTCAAGGGTTGCTTTGGTTGAGTTAAATAAAGATGTTCGAGCAGCTTTCAACGAAGCACTCAAGCTTATTGGAAACGTAGATGAATTGAACACTGCGGAGAGGTCTGTTGTTATTAAGGTAGGAGTCTTTAACCATAAGGGCCCCAGAGTAAACTATCCTACAGTGAGTGTAGTTGGTGCGATCGTTGACAGCTTCAACAGAGCCCCTCAGATATACTTGGCTGAGTCAGACAACTACAAAGGAACTGGTTCAGAAAGGCTTCAAGTCTGGAAGACGCTCTTCACTGATCGAGTCATTCCTTTCAACCTCTCAGAGGACATTAACACTAGAGAAGTTGAGATGGCTAATGAGAAAATGCGGTTCTCGCACATACTTTTCAAACCTTACGTCTTTGTAAGCACCCATGCCTTACGCAAATATGACAAAGGAACCATCTTAAAGAATCTTTTCGGATTGCTTCCGGACAGAAAGAAAGCGAGGTTCCACAAAAAGCTGGTGTCCGTCCTGCTTGACGCTTATGAGGCTATTGGTGGAATAGATCTTGCAGTCATAGATGCGACACGCACATACTCAGGTCCAGCTGCAACCAAGTCATTAGACACAAACGTCATTGTGGTTGGCAGGGACGCAGTTGCCGTCGAAACGGTTGGAGCCACTCTTGTCGGGTTAAAACCAGAGAAAATGCCAGTAATACAAGAAGCCGTGAACAGAGATTTAGGCGAGGGAAACATCGAAAAAATCGAGATTCTAGGAAGCTCTATTGAAAGTCTTGAAGAAAGATTTCGGAACCTGTGAGAACCATCTTCTGTAAGTGGTGCAACATGGATTCTACGCTAGTTAGAGAAGACACGCGCTCTTAAATACTGTAAAGAGCATTCGCATACCAAAAATGGCAAGTTGGAATAAGCCTAATGAGAATGACTGAGAAATTGCATGTAGCTAATAGGGATGATTGGCGTACGTGGCTTAGAAACAATCATGATACTAAGAAAGAAGTTTGGTTGATCTATTATAAAAAACATACTGGCAAACCTAGAATCCCCTATGATGATGCGGTTGAGGAAGCATTGTGCTTTGGGTGGATAGATAGCACCGTGAAGAAAATTGATGATGAGAAGTTTGCTCAAAAATTTACACCTCGTAAGGACAAAAGCAAATGGTCTGAAACAAATAAGAAAAGAGCCAGAAAAATGATAAAGGAAGGAAAGATGACAAAAGCAGGGTTGGCAAAAATCGGAGAGGCAAAGAGTAATGGAGAATGGTTTAAGACTGCTTCGGTCAGAAAACAACTCGTAATTCCGTCATACATAGAAAAAGCGTTGGCAGCAAATAAGGAAGCTCAAGATAATTTCACTAACTTAGCCAACGGTTACAAAAGACAACTTGTTGGATGGATTACAAGTGCAAAAAGGGAAGAGACACGCAAAAGACGTCTTACGCATGCTATCAGACTTTTAGAGCAGAACAAGAAGTTGGGCATGAAATAAAAAGCTACGCTATAGAATCATTCAGCGAATATTCTGAAGAAGCCAAGAATAACGACTATTTCACGAAAAGAAAAAGCGCCCTGGCCTGGATCTACACTCGGATTTAAACTCGGAAACTAAAATTTACATGTTTCTGTCAACTTCTATCAACGAAGAAATGGCATGTGGAGAGAACAGCTATGAATTGGCGCGTGCTTGGGCGAGAGTTATACTGCATTTCAAGTGGCGGTACTAATGGAAATCCTTAAACTGGTATAGATAAACAGGTATAGCTATATGTTAAGCAGGGAAATTAACAGGGATATTGAACGTCTAGTCCTCTGGCTTATGCAGAATGGAGGCCCCGTGATCCAATATAGAACGGCTACAGAGCTTGCTGGCGACCTAGATGTGGATGTTGCCCCATTAGAGCAGAAGCTCCTCGAAAGCAAAGATGTTAATTTTTGGCTTGACAAACTCATATCGTACGAAGTTAGAATCGAGCAGACGAAGAAACGTGTGATAAATTCCTCCTTTATGCACGGTTCACGCGACTTCAACATTGAAGTAGTGCTGCCCAAGCTTGCTCAGCTGGGTCTGCACGCTGGCATGAATGTGCTTGATGAAAGGACTGATTCATGGTTGCAGGTTCTTCAGCAAGCGCTAGAATCAAGCTATGACGACATATATGCGGACGATAAACGATTCTTAAGTCAAGTGTACCTTCACTATGATAAGCAGATCGTGGTTGGAGCATCGCTCGCACTGGCAGGCTACTATAATAGTGTTGTGCAAACCCACCTAAACAGGCGTCTCAATTCCATATATGAAACGGTGAAAGCAGGAACTTATGACATATACGAGGAACCCAGCAAATACAACATTCATCCCGGAGAATGGGGAGATCATATACTCAAATGGCAACTTTATCATGATGGAGACATCAAGCTCCCTTTCGTGCATGATGTTTTCGGCTTCGCCATTATGTACAGACAAACCAATGACAGGGTGATCACTGACAAGATAGATACAGTAATACGTTGGATCTTGCGACCAGAGCATCAGCGCTTATTCTATAATTTTGGTTACATCAGGGCTCCTCACGGTCTTGGTAAGTCGGTAGGATGGAAGGTAGATCTACCTGGGTACGAAGGGTTCGATTTGAGGTTTGACCCTGTTGACCTGCTTATTCGATGTTGGATGATGGCTCATTTCAAGCCTGCTAGGAATCATCAGTGGTTCACTAACTGCATAAAGCATCTCGAGAGCTTTGTTACCAACAAAGGAACTTACATTTTTCCAAGCAGATACATTACAGAGAGAGGAAACAGGGGCTACTGGGTTTTTGGTGCACGGATGGGTCTTGGGGAAAACCGGAGAAGAAGAGTATGGAGAGAGTTAGAATCAACGTTTTGGATGTTGAAGATCAAAAGTGTGGCGGGTCTTTTGGGTTAGAAACAAGCACGTTGTGCCCATGGTGAAATTCCGCTCTTATGGTATCTGCACGAAATAGAAACTGTGAGCTGAATGAGAAAAGATAGGAGAAAGAGGGTTTTTTTGGCGTATCTTTGATATAGAGCGAAAAATCGACTTCTTCAACTGAAATATTCGCTCTGCTGGAAAGATCCGAACCCCCGCCGAAAGCCACGAAATGAGCACGAATCAATCTCAAAGTAAGCTCAATCCGGCTATGGAATTGCTATGAATAACGCTCAAAATATAACGAAAGGCAAGAGTATGAACCTATTCCATGCCACCAAAACCGCTACATTTTGGCTATAATCTGTATTCGAAATGATCGCATTCTGCGCGTATAATAAATGCAGGGTCGAAACACTTTTCAAAGCTTTATAGGAACACGCACTAAATTCTGAACAATGGAGGCGTAGTCTCGGGAAAAAGGCAGGTGACTAGCGAGTTTAGATGTTTCATTGAGGAAACTGCGCTATCTTCCGAATGGCACTCTATTCAGTTATGCAATTTTTCTCTTTTGCGAGCAGGTAATACATGACATGAACTGACTACTCTACTGCTTCTACCACCATCTTTTATATGCAATATACATATATTCTGGTTGTTTTGTTGAATGGATGATGAGAAGGAAGAGATTAGTGTTGAATGTCAAGAG
>DAOVMU010000110.1 GCA_030630585.1 Candidatus Bathyarchaeota archaeon
AGTATTGTGTTTTTAATCTTCAAACATTGCTGAAAACTTTTTCTCAGCGACTCCAGTTTTTTCTAATGCAATTCTCCAGAATAGGTCTCCTTTTGTTCCGTAGTAACTTTTGAATTTATTGTTGCATTTCTCTAGTAGTTTAATGAACATTGTGGATTCGGGATCCTTGGGTTTCATTGTTTTAAGTTCTGGAAAGCTTTTAATCAGAGCGATTCTAAACTCATTGAAGAAATCTGCAAGGCTTGTTTGCCAACTTGCCAATCTGATCTTCCTTGCGTTTGACTTGCATTTAACCGAAAATCTTCCAGCTGCATAAAAAGCTTCTTTTAACAGGGTTCTGAAACTAGAATTTCTACTCATTTCTCCTATCTTCTCGGAGCAACCTGCGGCTTTGCAGAAGGCTTTGCCGAGTTCCTTCCAATTAATCTTATAATGCTGAATTCTTCCTTCCTTAGCTCCGAGCTTTACGAATTTGACTTTTCTCAAACGTCTAAGCTGATAAATCACTGTAGGCGGCTTTACATCAAGGGCGTCAGCTAAACTTCTTGGATTATCTATTCCGTTAGCTATTAAAAGAACAACCTTGAATGGGACGGGATCCTTCATTACATTTGGATAGTCTGATAGCAGTCCCTTAAACAGTTCTGGAACGTGGCTTTCACTCATAAACATTCCTTCTATAAGAGGGATTAATCATTATACTTACCTCTAATCATTAGATTAAGCCATAATACTTATATATAAGCCTTCAATGCAATCTCTAGATTAGAGTATAATCTAATGATGTGAGTAAAATGAAATTGAAAGATGAATACACAACAATAGCGCTAAAAAAGAAAACCGTCAGCAAACTGAAGTCACTCGGAAAGAAAGGTGAAACGTACGACGATATAATCAAGCGACTCTTAGAACAAAAGAAAAAGGAGAAAACCACGAATGATTGATGATGACGTAGCAACGGCGGCGCTTCTTAAGTTTTTGAATGCCGCTGAAACGGGAATAGCAGCTGCTAAAAGAACAATCGAAGCGGCAAAGATCGAATGGAACCCAAACGCCATAAGATGGAGACAAGTTGAGGGTTCGAGTGGACCATACGAACGCACCGAAGACGCGGATAATTCACATTTTAAAGGCATGTTAAAGGAATTGAAGGCACATAACGGTAAAATGACAAAAAACGAACATTTCTACTGGATTTTTCCACAGGGAACTACAGTGGGTCGCAAAAAACGCGCACAACAAGTTCGGACGGGAAAACAGCAATGCTGAACAATGGTTCTTTGGAACATACATTTCTCAGACTTTGGGCTTCTCGCTTCGACGTCTACGCTGAACAACAATCCAACGGTAGCTACTTGAAAGTTGAGGAATCTCTAACAGCCGAGGTTATTAAAAGACATTTGCGACAGGAAATTACAGTGGGGTTTTACCAGCTTGACAAAAATAACATGGTTAAGTGGTTATGTTGGGATTTGGATCCTGAAAAACTCGACGATCCCTTGTTAACTGCGAAAACAATAATCAATGAATGCATTTCACAACCTAATCCTAAAACGCCCAGATTCCACAAAAAAGCATTACTGCTTGAGGCCAGCAGATACCCAGATCCAAGTTATCATGTCTGGGTGTTCTTCGAACCGTTACCAGTTCCAGCAAAAGTAGCACGTTGGCTCGGCCTCAAAATCCTAGAGCATGCAAACGTGAACCCAAAACTCGTTGAGGTCTTTCCAAAACAGACAAAATTAACCAAGGATAGGCCCTACGGCAATCTCGTCAAAACCCCTTTAGGTTTGCATAAAGTTGCACATAAATGGAGCCATTTCCTAAACCTCGAGAACTTGAAGCCTTTGTCTGCTAATTGTGTTTTCAGCGTTCAAGGAGTTTCGTTTTCTGAAGCGGATTTAGCAGGAATCTATAGGTTTGAAGATACTAAGCATGTTCAAAGCAGATTTGAGTTGCCGAGGAATTATAAATCTCTGGAAAAGGAAGAGGAAGAGTGGATAGCTAGATGGCTGACTATGCGTTGGATTCCTGGGCATCGGAATCAGCTTGAACTATCGTTTTTAGGGCTTTGTATTAAACAAGGTGTAGCCTTTGACTCTGCTTACCGGGTAATTGACAGGGTGTGCTACATCACTAATGACGAAGAGAAACTGCAAAGAATTCAGTTGGTGAAATACCATTATGAACAGAGAAGAAACTTGGGCTCTCAACTGAAGGGAGTATCAGGCATCAGAGAACTCTTAAGGAGCTTGAGGACGAAATTAAGGAAATCCTACAGCAACTTGAGAATGAAGAATCGGGAAGAAAGAGTCAAGCAGACCGAATCGTTAACCTTGCAATGGAAGCTGGCGCAGAGTTTTTCCATGATGACTCCAAACACAGTTATGCCCGCGTAACTCATAGCAAGGCAGCATCTATTCACCCCATCAAATGTAGAGATTTCAAGCTTTGGCTTTCAAGGTTAATGTGGAAAAGTGAGAAGAAGGCACCCTCAGGCGAAGCATTGAACAGCGCTATCAATGTTCTTGAAAGCAAGGCGTTATTTGAGGGCCAACTCTGCAAACTTTACAATAGAGTAGCACCAGACCCAGATGGCAGCGGCATATGGATTGACATGTGCAACAAAGAATGGCAAGCCATACACATCACAGCTGACGGCTGGCAAATAGTCGATGACCCGCCAATTCTCTTCAGGCGATACAGCCATCAGCAACCTCTGGCAACCCCAGTGCGGGGTGGCGACCCAAACCTGTTTTTCAAGTTTGTCAATTTGGCTCAGGACGATGAAGATAACAGAGTACTCCTTATTGTCGCAATCATTCACCTTCTGATTCCTGAAATACCACACATAATCCTTGTAGTCCACGGTATCCAAGGCTCTGCAAAAACTACGTTGCTCAAGTTAATTCGAAGTGTCATTGATCCTTCTTCACTTGAAGTGTCCAGTATTCCAAGGGAGGAACGTGAGCTTGTTCAACAGCTTTCACATAATTGGTGCGCTTTCTATGACAACGTAGGACCACTTGCCTGGTGGATGTCGAATGCCCTTTGTCGGGCTGCAACTGGGGGAGGATTTGCAAAGCGGGAGCTTTACACCGATGATGATGACGTCATCTGCAATTTCCGTCGTTGCATCGGTTTAAACAGCATCAACATTGCCGCCCAACGTCCCGACTTGTTAGATCGATGTCTACTGATCGGGTTAAAACATATTCCAAAAGACAAAAGAAGGACTGAAAAAGAGTTATGGCGGGAATTTAATAAGGCAAAAGGCGAGATTCTTGGCGGATTATTAGATGCGCTTTCAAAAGCACTGAAAATCTATCCAAACATTGAAGTGAGTGAGCTTCACCGCATGGCTGACTTCGTTAAATGGGGTTGTGCAATAAGTGAAGCACTCGGCATCAGCCAAAAAAGGTTTCTTGCAGCTTATGACGTGAATGTTGAAAGCCATATTGAGGAAGCAGCACACAGCAGTCCTGTAGCTGAAGTCATCCTAAAATTCATGGATGACAGACTGAAATGGGAAGGTAGCCCAAGCGAACTCCACAGCAAACTGTTGGAAACCGCTAAGGAAATGGGAATCAGCACACGGCAGAAGGCTTGGCCCAAAGCACCAAACATTTTAACCCGACGCATCAACGAGTTAGTACCGGCACTCATGCAGTTAGGCTACGAAGTTGTTGCCAAACGAACAGATAAGACCCGAATCATAACGATAAACACCGTCACTGCCGTCACATCGTCAGCCAACCATAATAACAATGGAAGAGCCTCTGACGACATTCATGACAATACTAAGTGGTTCTCAAAAACACCGTCAGCCAAAACAATGGGAAAAAACGCGGAAAATTCATCACATGACGGCAATGACGATAATGACGGTTTGATACATACTTCTTCTAGTTCTTTGAAGCTTGAAGAATTGAAATCTGTATATTGGGCTGACGAGTTTTACGGCGAACATGAATGTTGCATATGTGGCTATAATAAGCGTATGAGCTGGCAAGCTGAAGACTTCAAAGGCAACAAGTTGTGGATTTGCGATGACTGTAAGCTGGAATGGGAAAAGGAGAGAAATAGTGTTGACTGAGAAAGAACGTGTCAAAAGGGAATGGATTGTTGCCTGCGGATTACACAAGAACGATTTTGAACGGATAGATCAGCAGTATGAAGGATTAGACTACGTTTTGACGGCTTTTGTATTAGATTATGATAGTTATCAGTGGAAAGCAGTTTATGTTGAAACTGAAAAGCGTGGAGAACCATTGAAGGCGACATATCTGCTTCGTGGCAGGGTGAGGTATGCTGAAAAACCTAGGGGGGAGGGGGGTCTCTCCCTGTCTGTGTCTCTCTCTGTCTGCAGGGGTGAGTCTCGTTCATGAGCCTGTTTCAACCTAGAGAAAGCCATATCTTTAAAGATGCTAGGTGGCTTCAACCTCTTTCCGATCCACCGGGCGGTAAACCTCTTTGCCGCGACGAAGACCTGAAATTCATAGCTAGTTATCTTCGTGACTTGTTCAGGATTGGTCAAGCCAGAAACCTCTTCATTTTCGGCAAGCCTGGCACTGGAAAGACTGTTTGCATACAATATTTGCTAGGTGAAATCCGCAAGTATGCTGAAGAGAATAAACGATCTGTAGCTGCGGTTTATGTGAATGCTGGAAAAACCCGGACACCATACTACACGATGCTGACGATAGTGAAAGGTTTATGCTTAAAGGTTCCTGATGCTGGATGGCAGATGTTTCGGTTGAAACAAGCATTTGAGGATGCCAGTAAAGATCAAGCCATAATAGTCGCCATAGATGAGGTGGACGCCATAATCTTCAAAGAAAAAGAACCATTAGTCTACTACTTAAATCGGCAGGCAAGAACAACCCTCATCCTTTTAAGCAACAAAATCGAAGACGCCACAACCCTTCCGGATCGAGCTTTAAGCACACTTCAACCCAAACTTTTAAGGCTGGAGCCCTACACTGCTGAGGAAACCAAAACAATCTTGGCAGAACGAGTTGAAAAAGCATTTCAACCAGGCACCTTTCCAGACAGGCTTCTTGACGTCGTCTCCGACCTTGCGTCTAAAGCAGAAGATATTCGATTAGGCTTCTCCATTCTCCTATCAGCCGGCTTCATAGCCGAAGAAAACGGAAGAAGCAGGATTAAGTCTGAAGATGTTGAAAAAGCGATTAAAAGCGAAACGAAACTGGACACCATCAAAAGCATGATGGACCGCATCAACGAACTGAAGAAGCGTCAGAAGAGAAGAGGTTCATAACATGTGCAAGGACCTCACAAGGATGTTCGTAATTGGCTGGTGCACGCGAAATCAACCCCCACTTCATGCTGTAAGTGAGTTATACACTGAGGAACAACAATGACAAAGGCCAAACTTCAAACCATCTACGCCCACCACCATCAAGCCCTAAAAAGAGAGCTCCAACATCTGCAACAGCGCATGTCCATAGGCTACGAGGTCAAAGCAAAATGGTTGCCAGGCACAGTCAAATATCA
>DAOVMU010000098.1 GCA_030630585.1 Candidatus Bathyarchaeota archaeon
GTTATCCTGAGAGACGGAACTGACGCATTCTAGGGACTGTATCAACGAAACCAGATTTGCCGTGAGATTCGCAATCTCCAGTTCCAAAACAGTTGTGTTGGCTCCCGAAACAATCTTCTTCAAATTCGCAGATGTGTCAAGTGCAACGATCTTCCCGTGGTCTATTATGCCTATGCGATCGCAGAGCATGTCAGCTTCAACCATCATATGTGTTGTCAAGATAATCGTCGTCTTGTTTTCTCTATTAATCTTCTTAACAAATTCCCTGACTTCGACGGACGATTGGGGATCCAGACCCAGTGTGGGTTCATCCAGTAGCAGCACTTCCGGCATGTTAAGCATTGCCCTTATCACATTCATCCTCTGCCTCATACCCGATGAGAACGTGCCCACTTGGGAACTTTTCCAGTTACTCAGCTGAACTAGCTCCAGCAGTTCGTCGATTCTCTTGTTGAGAACCTCTTTTGGAATGTTGTAGAGTCTTCCAAAAAACCACAGGTTCTCCTTAGCTGTTAACCGGTCGTACATTATTATCTTCTCGGAAACCAGGCCGATGAGCTTCCTCACCTCGTTGTCATCCTTCACAATGTCGTAGTCACCGATTGTAGCCGTGCCCTCTGTGGGCCTTGTTAATGTAGCAAGCATTCTTATTGTGGTGGTTTTTCCGGCTCCATTGGGGCCAAGCAAGCCGAATATCTCGCCTCTCTTTACGTTGAAAGACACATGATCCACAGCAGTTAATTCACTAAATTTCTTCGTGAGGTTTCTGGTTTCGATCATCACGTTGCTTACCAAGTTAAACACCATACCTGCATATATCCTGTCCAGCTTCTATTCGTATCTCAACGCCTCCACCGGTTTGAGTTTCGAAGCTCGCCAAGCTGGATAAAGTGCGAAGACTACACTGACTATTAACCCGAAAGCTAGAGCACCTAAGAATACTGTTGGAGTTAGAACGGGAGTTATGACCATTCCACCTGCAGTTGCAGCGTGATTTCCTCGTCCTACACCAGGGAGTCCTCCTCCACTGAAGACTACGGCAACTACATTTGCTAAAACCCAACCTGAAGCTACGCCAAATGCTGCACCTATCAAGCCGACTATTACTGCTTCGCTTAAGAAAATTGAAAGCACAGTTCGACTTTTCATGCCCAACGCCTTCAATATACCTATCTCTCTAGTACGCTCCATCAAAGAAACAATCATAATATTCATTATACCTACCCCAGCCACTAGAAGCGAGATCCCAGCAATTCCAGCCAAGAAAAACTCTATTGTGGCGAAAACACTTGAAATAGTGTTAAGCACTGCAGTTGAAGAAATCACTGAAACTTGGTCGCTGAAAGCCACTTCTATAGCCTCAGAAACACTCTCTATCGTTGTTTCATCATCATTTTCTACCTTCACAATTATTGTGTTACATTCATTGGTTTCAAAGAACGTTTGGGCTTGTGAAATTGGAATGTAAACACTAGAATCTGAAGGCCCGAGGCCGAAGCCTCCAATCTCCTCAAGAACCGCCACGACATTACCCATATAGGTTTTGTTTTCCGGCTTGAGTGTGCTTGCGTTATATGTAGTCCAGATGATCTTAATGGTATAGTCTACATCACAGAATAGTGTTCCATTTTTCCAAGGATCACTAATTCGTTTTCCAACTACAACTATCTCGTTTTCCGGATTTAAGGGTATTTTTCCACTTTTAGCTATAAAGGTGCCGCTGTAAATGTCTGCATATTTGGCGAAATCCACACCTGCCACTGTGAGCCTGAACTCTCTTTCACCAGATTCAACGTAGCATGACTTTTGAATCACCGCCACTGACATGTCAACATTTTCTATTTCATCGATTATTTGCGTATGATTAACTGACAGTTTGAAATCAGATCCAGTAGAGGCCATTTCGCCAGGACCGAAGCCTCCTCCGGTAGAAACAATCAAGGTGTCGGTTGCGAATCCCGTTTGAAGCTGCTCGCTTATACTATTCTGTAAGCCTTGGCTAATTGAAAGCAAAGCAACGATGGCTGCTATGCCGATAACTACGCCTAGAATTGTTAAGCCTGCACGAAGTTTCCTCAATCTTATTGCACTGAAAGCATAGGAAAAAACGTCACTTGCTTTCATGTTAACTCACCTCTTCCCTAATTATTAAGCCGTCAAGCATCTGCACTTTTCTCTTCGCTTGCGCTGCTATATGCTGATCATGTGTGATCACAATTGTTGTCATGCCTTTCTCTTTGTTCAATCTAATTACCAGCGCCATTATCTCCTTCGAAGTTTTGGAATCTATGTTTCCCGTCGGTTCATCCATCAAGAGAAAATTTGGACTATTCGCCAAAGCTCTGGCAATTGCCACACGTTGACGTTCACCGCCGCTGAGTTCAGCAGGTTTATGGCCTACTCTTTCCTTCAAACCTACGGTTTCGAGGAGTTCTTCAGCGCGTTTTCCTCTTTCCTTCTTGCCTAAGCCAGGTATAGCCATTGTCAATTCAACATTCCCTTTTGCAGTGAGTCGCGGAATAAGATTGAAGAATTGGAATACGAAACCTACTTTCCGCCTCAAATCGGCCAGTCCATTGTCGTCTAAGGTGGAAACGTCAATGCCTTCTATGAACACTTTTCCTTCTGTTGGCTTGTCCAGTGCACCAATCATATTCAGTAACGTGGACTTACCGCTTCCAGAAGGTCCTAGAATAGCGAGAAAATCGCCCTTTTCGACTCTCAAATCCACGCCTCGCAAGGCTTCTACCCGAACTTTTCCAAGCATGTAAGTCTTTCGAAGATTAGTTGTTTGAATAATAGGTGTTGTCACTCCGATTATCCCTTCTTGATTCTTTCGATTATTCCCTCGAGTTTTTCAGCGCCCTCGTTTAGAATTTCTGCTACTTCTTTTCCAGCTCGCTCAGTGAGATTTTCCTGCAAAGCCGCCCGTAGGTCGAGGAGTGCCGTGACAAAACGTCTGGCAGGTTCTTTGATCTCACGCCACTTCTCGGAATTAGCACTAAATCGAAATCCACCCACAAGCATAGGTGCCAAGAACTCGAATTTTTTCCGAAGTCTTTCTCCGAATCTTGCGTGTTCTTCAAAGAACCTTTCCCCTTTCTTCCTAAGCATATAACGTTTCATTCCGCCTTCTTCTTTCGGTAACTCCTTCGTGTAACCTTTGTCTTGGAGCCACGCTAGAAGCGGATAGATTGATCCGGGACTTGGTTTCCATCGTCCGCCAGTTTCCTTTTCAATTTCATCCACTATCTCTGTTCCAGACATCGGTTTTTCTTTTAGCAGTTTTAGAACAAAAAATCTGAGAAGGCCTCTTGGTGCGCCTGCGGTGTGTCCCATCCAACGGTCAAATGGGTGTGGTGGGTGCTCGGACATTATATCACCAGCGATATCGCTAAAGATATCACATGCGATATATAAGTTTTATGTTACATTTCTGATTGAAGAGGTACACAAGAGACAGCTCAAAATCCATGGGAAACACAAATAACCAACGCAAAAATTTTTTATGGTATGGGGTGCGTATGTAGCGGGCGCGGTGGGATTTGAACCCAACCAACCAAAAAGGGGGATGCAATAAAAAGGCAGGAAGCAGGCTGGAATCAGGACGATTGGAATGGCAAAACCTATTAGAAGATTGTCGAAATCATAGACTGGGATTAGAAGATGGAAACTCAGAAAGTTAAGAAGAACAACAAATCTATAGCTCTTGTCTCCGTTGGTATCGCTATCGGAGTTATAGTGGCTTTTGTCGTAAACTCTGTGTATGTCTCAATGCAACCTACTATCTATGACAAGTTGACAGAAGCGGGAATTACATACTTCCTATCTCATTGGGAACCCGACTTACTTGAAGATAGAACGTATGTTTCTCAACTCAGAGATTTTGATGAAGTGGTTCAACTAGCAGAAATGCTTAAGGTCATAGACCGAGAGCTTGTAGTCTCCTTAGACAAGACGTACAATATAATCTGGCGAACAGACCCAACCAACGAAGGTTGGATATCCATCTATTTCTATACAGAACCCGATTAGTTCCCTATCTTTTAAGTGACCTTTCTCAAGACCTTTCTAGCATACCTATTAGCTTGTCTTTCTTCTCTTCTTTCACTCATATCCCAGTGAACGTTAATTATGTTCGTGAATGTTGCTTCTCTTTACACACATACACACACGACTCACAACACACAAAGAACCGTGAATGTTATGTGTTTTCTCTTTCAACAAACAAAAAACCAACAACCAACAAACGAATAATAAAAGAAAACTATCTCTTCTCTCTATCTCTCTCTACAACTCTCTCTCACTCTCTCTATCAATCTGTCTCTCTCTTTTTCTTTACACACATATTATTCAATTATATATATGCAGACTAAAACGAAATTAGCTTAGTTTTCTTTCGTGTGTATATGTGTGTGTAGAGAGAGAAAGAAGCAATACATTTTAATTTGAACTATGGTGTAAGGCATACACACATTTACAGAAAACCAAAAAACAATATCCTTGATGTATTTTCGGTTTCTTTATGGCTTAAAATTAGTGTGCGGTGTACACTTATTAGTCTAATTTGAAATATGTGTTTTTATGCCACGAACTATGAGTCCTAAACCGCCTAAACCGCCTAAACCGTTTGAGCGAGTAATGGTGTTTATTGATGGCGGATACTTGCGAGAGTTATGCAAGAAGTTCTATAAACATGACAACATAGATTTTGGAGAATTCTATCATGGACTAATTGGAAACTTCAACGACTACGAACTTAATCCATTTCAAGCAGACTTGATTAGGATATATTTTTATGATGCGATTGTTGAAGAGGGACACCCAGATTATAAACCTCAAAGAGAATATTTTGACGATATAGAACGTGAAATTTCATATACTGTAAGACTGGGAACACTTGTAGAATCTTCTAATAAAGGATTCAAACAGAAAGGAGTTGATATTCTGATGGCGATAGATGCCCTTACTAAAGCTTATCAAGACCACTACGATACGGGAATTTTCTTTGTTGGAGACCGAGACTTTGTTCCACTAATAGAAGCGGTGAAAGATGCTGGCAAGAAGACTCTTTGTTTTCATCATGAACCCACTGCTTCAATTGATTTGACAAGATGTTTCGACTATCGTATCAATTTCACTGAGGAAAACATGAAGGAATGGCTGATAGAAGAACCATAGTTCATGTATCGTACATAAACAAACATTAATTATCCAGTCACCATATCACAGTAAACCAAAAATCGCCTTATGTCTTTTTTGTTTGTTGTTTTAATTGTTCCAATGCATACTCTAGAGCGTGTGATAGACCAGCAAAACGCTTTTTTCGTATTTGCGTGTTTATCCATTTAATAAGCTCAGAAACAGCCTTTTGGAGTCTCTAGTCTCTATAAGTTCTATTTCTTTTCTTTGAATGCGTCACACCGTGGACACTGCCAATCTTTATCTTTGGACCTATCTGGATGCTGTTTATTGTCCAAGTTTTTCCAGTCGTGATATAGGTTACATTCTTTCTCAAAGGCGGCTTTTGGAGAACCGTAATATTCAAACTTGAAGTGTGAATATCCCTTTCCGACCCATTTCTTGAGTCTGTCATTAACATCTTTGTCAGCCCTTCCAACATATTCTACTATAAACGTAGTTACTTCCTTTTCCTTCCTAGTGTGTCCTAAAGCGTATGCTCCAGCAGATTTCTTAGTAACAACTTTGTCAATTGTGTTGTTGTCAAGTTTATATGGACCTCTTAACCCAGTTGTTGGCATATTAATTCACCTTTGCTTATAGTGTCCTACTGTGACAATCCCAGCACAGTATCTCGCAATTTGACAGTCCATCACCGCCACTAGCAGACTTATGGTGAGCTTCCCACGCACCTCTACCGCTTCGCCCTCTATTCTTCCACACAAGCTGTTTGTTACATCTTACGTAATAATGTCCATGAGTTTTTCTGCGACATTCACATTTTCCACCAGCCAGACTCCACGCTTTTTTCACAACTTCCTCTGAAAATCCCAAACAACATTCACCTTTGTTATCAGTACAAATGGAACCAGTTTAAGTATTTTTGCGTTGAATATA
>DAOVMU010000085.1 GCA_030630585.1 Candidatus Bathyarchaeota archaeon
ATTAGAAATAACATCTGTGTTGATTTGCTGCATCTGCTCGTTGTAGACTGTTAGGTTGAAAGCTGTGCCTGCTGGCAGAACGAGGTTAAGTGCGTTTCGCATAGAGGCCCAGTCTTCACTGTCTATGTATTTGCCTAGGCTCCCGTCAGAATCCAACTTGATAAGAGCTTGCAATCCAATCGAAGGCAAGTTGTCACGGTCTGTGATGTTTTGTGTGACTGTTAAGTTTGCTGAAATGGCGAAAGATGAATAAATGATTAGGACTGCTAGAAATGCTTCTATTATTCTGATTTGTCCTGTGTTTTTGCTTTTCATTCTCTTGGACCTCCAAGCCAAACTGTGTATTCATAAAGAGCGGATTCTATTGTAACAAGATATGTGTAAGCGAAAACGTTTGATAGGGTTGTGGAACTTGCGAAGTCTGCGCCTATTTGAAGGGGCACCTGCGGGTATGTGGTCCATTCTGTGAAAAACGATGTGGAGTTTTGACCGGTTACAACGATTAATATTGGGCTCGGGTCTAGGAGATGTTGAATATTATACGTGGCGGATTGACTGCTGTTTGCAGTTTGTGTTAAGGTTGAGGAGTAATTGAAGGATAAAGCGTAGGCGTCTGACAAGTTTATTCCAGGATAAGTTAAGGAAACGTTTAGTGTGTAGTTTAGTGGACTGAGTCTTAAATAGGAGCCTTTAGTCTTGGGTTCTGTTGAATTATGTGCAAAGGCATAAGCATTAAAAGACACAGTTTTACCGTTGGAAACAGACGTCGCAAAAACAGCTAATAAGGCTGGTCCGTTAACGTCATTTTCTAGAGTTATGTTCACGTAGGTTTTGCCGTCTGAATCAGAAGCATGACATGTTTCCAGGTAGCTTTCAGCAATAACGTAGAATTTCAGCGTTGTCTGAACTGGAATGCCTTGCTTTTCGGTTGTGATTTCAAACTTGTAAGACGTTTCATTTGCTCCTTGAAAGGCGGCGGTTAGATTTACAGCAACTTGAAAAACTGGTTTTACTTCGATTCTGAATGATGTGTCAGGCATTTCAGATGCTGTGAATATTTGGGCGTAACTTACTGTATAGATGTTCTCACTGTTCAGTCTTGAAACTTTGTCTATGTCTAATTCGTATGGATTGTCTGAGCCGGTTTTAGCTAAGCCGAAAGTTTCTGGGGTTATCTGACTGTTTTGTCCCCAATTTGATGGTGTTCCGTCATTTAGAAGAAGATACTTGGAGACGCTCTCATACCTTTCTGCAATGTTTGCGTCAACCGAGTTGTTTATGTGTGGATATAGAAGCTTTGAAGCTGTAGCCATGGCTGAAAGCACGAGAAGAACCATTAACGAACATGCGAAGAAAGTGTCAATGGATATTGTAGGCATTTTAAAGTGACTTCCATCTTGTATTTATGGCTGTTAATCAGGAAACAAGGCTGTACATGCCACCTAGGAAGGTTTGTGAAAGCACGAGTGAGATGTGGGCTGTAAGCACGAGCATGGCTGAGTATTTGAAGCCGGCAGCAAGAGTGCCCTCGTTAACTTTGCCTACAAAGAAACCTGATAGCCAGCACTGCAATATTATGCCTATGGAGAAAATGTTAACTTGATCTTGCATTACTTCAAGCGGCATGGTTGTTGCTCCTGGAAGCGATATCTGTGTTAGTGCATAGATTGTCATGCTAACCATTGTTGTCGTTAAGGCTATGAGAACGCTCCATATGAAAGCTAGTATTACATAAGGTTTTAGGAGCGACTTTTTGTTTACGTCAATATCCCTCTGTTTTTCGCTGTACTCCGTCAAGATTTCCAAGGCTGTGGCTGAGCCACCGCCGATTTTTATTGTTTCGGTAAGTATCAGAAAGTTAACAAGGACGGGCCACGTCTGAATTTTCTGCTTGACATTTGCAGATATTTTTCTGATGGATATTCCCCATTCCATTTGGCTTCTGATAAGCTTTAACACGTTAGAGAATTTTCCGTAACCCGGGCGTTTTGATGCGTTGATTATGCTTTTTTCTGGTGATAGTCCGATTTTTCTGGATTCTGTCACGTCTCTGAGAAAGCTTGGCATGGCGCTTTCTGCGTCTGAGTTTATTTTAGCTATTTTCATGTAGACAACTGCTGATGGAATTGAAATTGACAGGAGGCATATCGTGACTACGAGTGGGAATAACTGTGGGCTTGTCAAGTATTGGAGCTGTGGCATTAAGGTTATGGCTGCTATGAAGCTGGAGACGGCTATCAATGGCAATACGGCAGCATAGTATGGTTGTCTGACTCTTATCAAGTTGCTTTTTCTCTCTTTATGTGCAATGGCTATGAAAATTATCGAGACAAGTGGTGTCACAAAGAATATCAGGATGTATACAACTGATGTAGAAATGCCAGACGTTCCACTTGTTTTCATCGGTTCGAAAACTGATGTCGTTGCGAATACAATGAAGAGTATATATGAGCATAAGGTCACGATAAGCATGACTGAATAGGCTTCCACTAGTGTTGCAAGTCTCTCAATTGAACGGGTTGCAGCGGCACTTTGAACATCAAAAATTGACACTAGTTTACTTTTGAGGTAGCTTACTCTGTTTCCGCCGCTTCGAACAGAAGAAACATAGCCTAAGAGGAACTCGCGGTAATTTTTTGACTTGGTTTTTTCAGCCCGTTTGTGCATAACTGTCAAGGGATCATAGCCTAGAACCTCCACTTGTCTAACGATTTCTTTTGCTTCTCTCTGGAACGTTGGCAGTAGATGTATGCTGCACAGTTTTCTCCAGCTTTCGTAGATTGTTACTCCGCTTGCAGCTAATAATGTGAAAAGCAGCGCGGCGAAGGGTAGTTCACGATTTATTTCGCTTGTATCCTCCTTCGTGAGAAAATTTAGTATCCACCTGAATATTTTTGGCCCTTTTAGTTGCGTCTGCAATGTTCTCACCATTTGGATTTTTCCAAGAATTCTCTTTGGAAAAGCTGTGGATTGTTGTAGTATTTACTTAACACTTTGTTGACGCTTCGATAGTCACGGATGTTGTGTTCAACCATGTGTATTAGCACGCTTTTCCGGTATTCAAGCTCGTCCGAGAGTTTTTCCATAGAAATGTCGAGGCTTGATGCTATTTTTCTTAGGAGGTAGCTTTCAGAAAGTTCCTCTTGGAAAATGTCTGTTGAAGGGTTCCAACTGAAAACTTCTTGAAAGGCGTGAGCATCCCTAATTTCCGATATACTTATGAATTTTCTACTTGAAAGCCGTTTTCCCGATTCTAGAAAAACAGGTGTTCTCACGTGTCTTACTGCTATTACACAGTTCATCAGTGGAACTATGGATGGTGGAATGTTCATCGGCGGCTGTGTAAGCCTTTTGATAGCTGTATCAACATCTTCAGCATGCAACGTGCATAAGCCACCGTGTCCCGTTGCGAGAGCTTGAAACAGGACATAGGCTTCTTCACCTCGTATCTCTCCTACAATTATAAGGTCGGGACGATGTCTAACAGCTGATTTAATGAGATCGTAGAGACTGATTTCTCCTTCACTCTCAACTCCGAAACCTGAACGGGCGATTGTGGAAGTCCAGTTTTCGTGGGGCAGGTTTATCTCTGCAACTTCTTCAACGGAGATTATTTTATGATTAGGACGTATCAAGCACGCGATTGCGTTTAGAGCAGTTGTTTTGCCAGCACCTGTTGCTCCAATAATTGTAACGGACATTTTGTTCTCCATCAAAAGCCACAGATAAGCAGCTATGCCCTCGTTTATGGTTTCATTTTCAATCAAGTCTATTATTGTGAAGGGGTCTTTGCGGAACTTTCTTATTGTGAAGGCTGTTCCAGACGGAGTTATTTCTTTCCCGAAAGAGACGGCTAGGCGGTGTTTCTCGGGTAATGTGACGTCTACTATTGGAAATGCTACGCTCACGTGCTTTCCAGCTTTGTGAACTATTCGCATTATGAAGTCGTCTAGTTCTTGCTCGTCCCGGAAAACTATGTTGGTTTTTATGTTCTCGTATTTTCTGTGCCACAAAAAGATTGGTTTGTTGACCCCGCCGCATCCGATGTCCTCGACGTAATCGTCATGTGTCAGAGGATCTATTTTTCCGTAGCCAACGATGTCTCTTTCCAGGTAGTAAAGTATCTTGCGCATCCCAACCTGAGAAATTCCCTTGAAGGCTTTCTGATGGCTGCTAAGGATCATGAGCATTTGTCTCTTGAAAGATTCGGCAAGAGTTTCTTCTTCCTTCGGAGCCTGCAGTTCATATTCTAAAATGTTTCGTAGTCTGAAGTATCCTTCCCGTTCCTCCCGCGTTAATGGTAGTTCATCAAGAACGTAGAGATACTCCAAAGTGTCTTCATTCTGAACAATGGCAGCGTAGGAAAAAGGCGGCTCAAGCGGGTAATATTCCACTTCCACGTGGTTCTCAGGAGCACTCCATTTTTTAACGTCTAGAAACTCGATTAATTCTCCTTCTTTTTTCATCATTTCCTCAAAAGTTTCTTCTTTCTGAACGTTATTCTTACGCGGTTTGAAGCTCAACTTCATTCTTTAGCTACCACCTGAGCTTGTGAGCAAGATTTGTGGGATACTCACATTCAAATAGCATTCCAGATGCGCTGCTCCGTAACCTCCTATGTAATAACCCGCTGCGGAGGCTTCCGTCGGAAGATACACGCGAAGTCCGGTTCCTTCGACGGGAACATTCCCTAAACCGCCTTCTAGCCATGTTCTAGCGGAATCGTTACGAAATCGAAGCCAGTATTGTTTGGTGCCTATAGATGCAGGCATTGGAAGAAAGGCTTCAGATGTTGCGTTTGAAGTCAAGGTGAGTGTTGACAATTCTATGCTTTTAGCTGCTGTATGATCCATTAAGTTCTTCAGCTGCCTCGTCTCTGATGAGGTTCGCAAGGCTTCTGCGTAAGCCATGAATGAAATGATGAGGAGACTGCTAAGAGCTATTAAAGCAACGAAAGTGTAGAGGTAACTAGGCGTTATGGATGGCAAATGTTACACCTCTGCCTTTTGGATTTTGATGCTGCAGACAACTATCTCTAAATTCACAATTGCGCCTTCGGCGCTGCTTGAGATTGGAAGCCAAACAGTGCTTGAGGTTCCGTCGAAAACTGCTTTTAATGCAAGAGAGGAAACTGTCTGATTAAACTCGTATTGGTATGTTACAGTTGTGACTTTTATACTGGTTATTTTCAGGTAAAATTTTTGTCTGAGCATTAAGGTTTGCGAAGAGTTGAGGGTTACAATGTATGTACGGATGAGGTTTTGCGGCTTGCCATTGTTTGCACTGATGACTGCGGAGGTTGCTGATGGACGATAACAAAGAGTAAGCTCTTTAGCGTTGTCGCCTGTTGTAACGTGAAGCTGTGTCATGATGGAGGAACTCTGATTTATTATCGCTCTATGGTCGCCTCTTATGAATAAGCCGTCGTAACTGAGTTCTGAAGGCTCAAGTTTATAGAAAGCCTTGCACACAGAACTGTTGAACACTACTTCGTAGAACGATTGTTCATCCGTAAAGTTGATGACAAGACTTTTCGCTGCTGGTTGCACTTGAAAAACGCCTCCACAATCATCCATGTAGACGACCTTTGAAGCACCAAAACTCCATATGACAGAACGCACACCATCATCCAAGACTTGCATGTTCTGCCTAGCTATTGAAGCCTTAAGCAAGGCTCCTCTCGCACTTATCTTTACTACGGCAAAGCTGTATGTCACAGAAATTATCGCAATGAGAGAAGCAAAGAGTATCAAGTAGGTTACGGGTATAGCCAAGGCTTTTTTCGACTGCAAAAATTCTCTTAACTGTTTTTCGAAATGTTTTTTGTGCACTGCTTTTAACAGCCTCCTTTCTTAGTTGTTCACTGAAACCTTTCGACTTTATAGTAAGATAAGATGGTGTGCGTAGAACAAAACTACACATAAGTATGCAAAATCAATACCCGAAAATTTGATGCTACTTACATATTTTTCTATGCTCCGAATGAGTGATTCAAGATATAAAAAAAATAGGAAAAAGAAAAAAGGAGAGATGTTGGCTGCTTATTGAGCAGCTTGGACGTTTGTTTCTTTGTAGTATTGAGCGTTCGCAGTGAAGGCTGTTATGCCAACAGTTGTACCTACGTCATTCAAGGCAATACTGTCAGGGTTAGCAATGTAAACAACCATTGTGTAACCGGACTTCAGTGTGACATCATCAGTTGCTTGATCAAATGTTCTGACCGAACCTTGCACAGTAATGGAAGCAGTGCTTGCACTTACATTCAGCTCGTTAGGAGTTACGGAAAGGTCAGATGAAATCGTCACATTGTTTGTTCTCCAATAGAAAATGTTTGTATATGTGCATTCCTGTCCTCTAACTGTAATCTTGTCTATGACAACGTCTTTACCGCCCGTGTTTACGATTACTATGGCTCCTTGTGCCCAACCTCCAGTAGTATTGTACCAAACATGTTCTTTTGTCAAGAACAGTGATTCTCCCTGTACTCTTGTGGTTGTCACGTTTATCGCGTAGAAAGTTACGACAGTTGCTAGCAGTACTGAAACCAAGAAAATGATTAGTATAGTTACTACTGCGCTCAAAGCCATCTTATTCTCTAGCAGTCTCATTTTTTTTAGCTCCGACCAGCAGAATCATCACTTTTCAAATATGATAGTTTGTGCGTAGAAC
>DAOVMU010000126.1 GCA_030630585.1 Candidatus Bathyarchaeota archaeon
CATGGGTACGTTCCAATCGTGTTCCATAATCTCAACCAAACGAAAAGCTATGCCTTCACAGAAGTCTGCGATTTCACTTGTTAAGTTTGTAAATCTCAAGAAATCCTCTCTACTGAGCAGAATCGCCCCGATTTCAGCAAGCTCTCGTGAGACTAAGCGTCTAGCCTCATCAACTACATCTTCTCTACTTCTTATCTGATCAAAAAGTTGTCTCGCTTTTTCTTTATCGTTTTTTATGAAGTAACCTATTATTTGAGGAATACTTCTTGTCAAGTCTACGACTTTTATTAAGTGGTCTCGGCAAACGTTCATTGCTCTGCGTTTCGCACGTCTTTCTGTTTCTGCTGGAAGCACCAAGTTCTCTCCCGCCCGCAAAAATGGGTTTAGGTTTTCAGCAGTAAATGTGCTGATGTGTTATAAAAGGTGACGAAAATCTAGACTTCAAATGGTTTGCCTAAGTCCTTGAAATCGGCTTTCCAACGGAAATACTTGTGTAGGAGTTCTGGTAAATTTTTGATTTGGCTTCTGACTTGCCTCCACGAGTCACGGTCCCGAATGGTGACAGTGTTATCTTTTAGTGTTTCATAATCCACAGTTATGCCTAATGGTACTCCGATTTCGTCTGCTCGAGCGTATCGTCTACCGATAGAACCAGCTTCGTCATATTCCACCGTGAAA
This sequence comes from Candidatus Bathyarchaeota archaeon, assembly GCA_030630585.1. GTDB lineage: Archaea > Thermoproteota > Bathyarchaeia > Bathyarchaeales > Bathycorpusculaceae > SOJA01. Next base: position 679 of record DAOVMU010000126.1, read on the forward strand.
CCTTCGTCGATTAGTGTCTTGTAGACTTGCAGTGCCTTTTCTGGCAAGCCATCCTTGCTTACTAGTGGATAAACGCCAGCTTGTATCGGAGCTATGTCCCTTGGAAAACTTAATATTGCTCTGCCATCTTTGACGCGATAGGCGTACTCGAGAGCTACATAAACCAGCCTATCTGAGCCGAAACTTGGTTCAACAACATGGGGAATAAACCGTTTTCCACGTTCCTTAACCTTCTGACGTGTGATTTCTACGTGTTCTGGTAAAACCTTGTATTCTTCAAGTGTGTAATACCCGTTTTTCTTGAAGTGAGCCTCAACTTCTCCCGGGTCGGCTTCGGAAAGCATCTCCGCAACCTTTGCAGCTTTTTTCTTGAAAGCTGGTCCAAGCTTGGTCATTAAAGGCTTCACAGCCGTTTGCATCCTCTCAACTGGTTTTTCATGTTCCTTAAAAACACGCATGTCTACGCCGCTGAACTGCATGTGGCTCTTAAGATCATAGTCTGTTCGGTACGCATGACCGGAAACCTCAACCCAACCCCAACGTTCAACATAGACCTCCTGGTCAAAGCTTTGAAGAGCGTAGTGGGCTTTTTCCCATGGAAGTTTTTCGATGAATCGCTGCTTTTCAGCTGGCACACCTAAAGCAACTAGCAGTTTTTTGGCTAGGAGCATGAACACTGCTTGCCACTCAGCCTTAATGTAGCCCTTCTCCAACGCTTTTTTCACTGTGACCTCAACGATTTCTTCTAAGCCGCGCAGTTTTTTTTCTGCCAGAACCAGTGGCAACGTCTCGTTTTCAACATCTTTTAGTGGGAAACAGTTGGACTCTTCCGGGTTGAAGAAGAATTCAAGGTCTATTATAGTGAATTCCCTTAACCTTATCAGTCCTTGTCTAGGCGAGATTTCGTTTCTTAGCGCGTGACCTATTTGCATGACGCCGAATGGAAGTTTCTCCCTTACCATTTCATACAGACGCCTAAATTCTACGAATATGCCTTGGGCGGCTTCAGGACGTCCATAACCAACAGCTTCAGAATAGGGACCAATGGTTGTTTTGAACATTGTCAGGAAGTATTTGGGTTCGCCGAACGTGCCTTCACATTCTGGACAACGAATCTTATGTTCATCAATGGCAGTTTCAACTTCTTCTAGGCTTAACTTTTCAGCTTCTGACGGGCTAATTTCCGCAAATTCTTGGAGTAAATGGTCTGCTCGGAATCGTCTCTTACATTTTAGACATTCAACCATGGGTTCTTTAAAATGGCCCACATGACCTGAAGCTTCAAAAACCTTGCTTGGCGCGATAATCGGCGACTCTATTTCTAGAATTCCAAACTTGTTTACGAAAAGTTGTCTAAGCTTTTTTTCAATGCTTTGCTTCAGTTTGAAGCCTAGAAAACCATAGGTTACAAAGCCACTTACGCCACCGTATATTTCGTAGGACTGCCAAAAGAAGCCTCGTCGGCGTGCCAACTCGTTTATTATTGTGAACTTGTCAGGAGTTTTGTTTTCATCCGTCATTTTTGCTCGGCCTCTTTAAATTGAATGTTCAGAGACTTTAATGGCTTGCTTAATAAAAAGCATTAGCTTTCACAAACCAAGTCGAAATTTCCGTTTCTTCAACAATTTCCGCGTCAACATCCGTACACGTTTTCGTACTCAGAAAATGGAGAGTAGATAGGATGAACAAGTTTGCCCTTACCTTAACAAATTTTTTAAAATAACTCAAACAAAGAGTAAATCGTGGAGCTTTGAAAATGAGCGAGTATGCCCGTGCTTAACAAAAAGGTCAGTGATTTAGAGTTGAGAACCTTAAGCCATCAACAGTTGTTGAACTTGGTTGATGGTGCAGCAGTTTTTTCTGCAGGAGGGGGTGGTGACCCTGAAGAAGGCTACAGAATAGTGGATAAGCTGGTTTCTGAAGGTTACAGTGTTAGGCTTATAGCTCCTTCCAAAGTGCCTAACAACGCGAAAACCGTTAATTTTGCGTGTGTTGGTGCCACGGCTGCAGTTGAATATGATGCTAATGCAGCAGTCAAAACTCTAAGGATTCTAGAAGAATACGCAGTTTTTTCTGCCTATGCCACAATTCCTGTGGAGTTAGGTGGCTTCAACACCTTAGCGGCAGTTGATGTTGCCGCCAGATGCGGCATTCCAGTTGTGGATGGAGATGGGGCTGGCAGGTCTGTTCCAGAAGTTCACTTGAAAGTTTACACGGTTGATGGTATTCCATTAACCCCTATGGTTGTTGCGGACTTGCATGCAAGAAACATGGTAATCGTCAAAGAAACTGCAGATTCGAAGGCTGCTGAAAGGATTGCCCGAATTCTCGCGGCTGAATGGAACCATAGTGCTTACACAGCCAGAAGAGTTCTGACGGGTGCTCAAGTGAAGACTTCGCCGATTCAGCTCAGTTTGTCAAGATCTATGCGAATCGGAAAGCTGCTAAGGAAGACTGTTGATCCTGTGAAGATGGTTTTGAAAGAAATAGGCGGCTTCAAACTTTTTGAAGGTGTTGTAGATTATGTTAAGCGACAAACCGAAGTTGGCTTCACATTTGTTAACGTAAGACTTCTTGGGAAACATGAAGACACAGGGAGCATGTTTGAATTTAAAGCGAAAAATGAGGTTCTTGTTGCGTATAGGGATGGAAAGCTTACTGCAATTGCTCCGGACATAATCACTCCTGTGCATCCGGAAACTGGAAAATGCGTAACTGCAGAAAAAATTAAGGAAGAGGATAAACTGGTTGTTTTGGGTTTACCAGCACCACAGAAATGGAGAACAAGCAGAGGGTTAGAGTTATGGAAGGATGTTCTTCATAGGTCTAACATATTTGAGGAATATGTACCCGTCGAAAAGTTAGCATCATAGATCTGGAAAGGCTAATCTGTTGTTTCAATTTCATTTGTTCAGCAATTTCACCTTTCGCATTTCCCTATATTCATTTGTTTGGAATCTAGGCATTACACGATCTGTGTTTTTTGGCGGGCACAGGCAACATAGCAGTTTATATAAAACAATCGTAAGAATAAGGAAAAAGCTGAAAGGTGTCACAAACCTTGTCCAAAATAAAGGTGGCTTTGGTGGGCGTTGGAAACTGCGCCTCTGCATTTGCCCAGGGTTTACAATACTATGGTAACAGTAAAAAAGGGAAAGAAAGCATTGGGCTGCGCAACTTATTTCTCGGAGGGTTCCACCCAAGAGACGTCCAAATAGTTGCAGCCTTCGATGTTGACAGCCGAAAAGTTGGAAAGGACTTTTCTGAAGCCATTTTTGCACCTCCAAACAACACATTGAAACTTGTTGATGTTCCACGAACTGATGTCACGGTGCTTAAAGGTCCAGTCTTGGATGGCATATGTGAATACACAAAAAACATTGTGCAAGTGAACGATTTACCTGAAGTAAACGTTGCAGATACGCTAAAAGAAACCGACGCAGAAATCGTGGTTAATCTGCTTCCAAGCGGAGCAGTTGAAGCTTCCCAATGGTATGCTGAACAGTCGCTAAATGCTGGATGCGCTTTTGTCAATGCTACCCCAGTTTTTATTGCAAGCGATGCAGCATGGGCTAAACGTTTCGAAGAGGCGGAACTGCCCCTTGTAGGTGATGACCTGATCGACCAAGTGGGTGCAACAACCCTGCATAAAACTTTGCTGAGGCTGCTTTCAATGCATGGAGTTCGCATAACTGAAACCTATCAGCTTGATGTTGGCGGAGGCACGGAATCACTAGAAACTCTAGGGCGAACAAGAG
>DAOVMU010000064.1 GCA_030630585.1 Candidatus Bathyarchaeota archaeon
CCTCGCCTACAATCAGCACGTCTGGACGGTGTCTCATTGAGGTTTTCACAAGGTCAAAAAGGGCCACTTCGCCGACGTTGCTTCCACCTAAACCATAGCTTTGTCTGGCGATAAGTGAAATCCAGTTCTCATGTGGAAGATTGAGTTCCGCTGTTTCTTCTATAGTGATTATTTTGCTTCCAGGCCTGATTAAGCATGCTAATGTATTCAGGGCCGTGGTTTTTCCAGCAGCCGTTCCACCTAAAATCATTATGGAGGCCCTATTTTCAAGACATATCCAGAAATAAGCCGCCATCTCTTCTGAGAAAGTGCCCAAGTCTATCAAATCTATAATCGAGTATGGGTCTTCTCTAAATTTCCTTATAGTGAAGGCAGTTCCGAAAGGTGTGACTTCACGTCTGTAACAAACAGCCAATCTATGTTTTCCAGGTAGAGAAGCGTCCACTATTGGAAAGGCTGAGCTTACGTGTTTCCCAGACATGTGAACAAGCTTGACAACCATATCATCAAGGACTTCATCGCTTTCAAACTCAAGATTTGTTTCGATGCTCTCATACTTTCTATGCCAAACATAAACCAGTTTGTTGACTCCGTCGCATGAAATATCCTCAATATCCGGGTCTCGCATTAATGCATCGATCCTGCCGAAACCAACGAGATCTCTTTCAGCATGATAAAGAATCTTGTACCATGAGACGTCCGGCAGCCAGCCCAAGCTTATGCGGTATTTGCCAACAATCTTTTTTGCTTCTTCTGCGAAGAATCTTCTAGGGTCTAGAATCTCTTCTTTTGGTGATTCTATCTCCGCAAGCAAAATGTCCAAGATACGCTTGTAAATGCTTCTTTCAACATGGTCGAGCTGAAGCTCATCTAATATGTATTTGTATTCGCCTGTTTTCGGGTTCTGCGCAATAACAACATGGGCGAAAGGTTCGTAAAGGGGGCGTCTCTCCACAACTTTGAATTTTCTAGGTATGGGTTTTGGCGGAGGTGGCGGAATTGTTACTTGTTCATGTTTTCCAACATTTATCTTTATTCTTATTGTTTTTAGTTTGACCAGCTTCTCTTTGAGCCGCAGGTTTGTCATTCGTGTTTCTCCTATCCTTTTATGTTAACGCGGTCGACTTATTAAGTATTGTGTCTCACGACATGATACTCATGACTCTTCCCCTATCGAGAACTTGATGATCTTCAACTTAATTAGCACAAAGATGATGACCACAATCACTATTGGAACAATAATTAGAAGTATCGTCAACAGTGGCCAACCACCATCACCGAAAACTGTCTCCGGAGTCACTGTTATTGTTGTTTGATTCACTCCTCTTAGGTAGCCGTTCTTAGTTACGTTAGCAACTACAGTTGCAGTTAGTTGAACAGTGGTTCTTGGAGCTTCAAAAACAAAATTACAGTAGCCACTTGAATTGGTGAGCCCTGTCGTGGTTGAGAAGTTACCACTGTCAGACAAAACGGTAACCAATGCTTCTTCAACCGGTGTTGCGTTGCAGGTTACATAGACTGTTACTACAGATGTTCCTTTCGACTCAATTGTAGCTGGGTTATTAGTAACTTGGACATCAAGGGTTCCAGGATATACCACTATTTCTAGATGGTCTTCACCAACGACGTAACCGGCTTTTGTTGCTGTCACCTCTATGGAAACATTGAGTGGTGTGTTTGCTTGTGGAGCTGTGAAGATAAATGTGGCATTCCCGTTTGAATCCGTCAATTCGGTGGTTGCGGAGAAGTTTCCGACAGCGTCTGATGATACACGAACCGTCGCGTTTGAAATCGGATTGTTTTCGTAGGTCACATGGACTGTTATATGTGATATTGTTTCAGAAATAAGGATTATTAGGTCGGCACCAACATCTACAACAAGTGTCTTGGGCTCTACTGTCAATAATGTCTGTCTTACACTCTGTCCACATCCGATTTTTGTTACACTCGCTGTGATAGTAACATCCAGCCGTGTATCAGTTGTTGGAGTACTGAAGGAGAATACGGCGTTACCCTCCGAATTGGTGATTCCTGTTGTAGTTAAGAAGTTGCCGTAGTCACTTGACATTATGACTAATGCTTCCGCAACGGGTTGTCCTTGATATGTAACGTGAACTGTTACAGTCACTGTTTGCTCAGATTTAGCGTGATCAGGGTCGACGCTGACTTGAACTAGGAGAGGAGGTAAAATATCTAAATACTGATAATCAGAGCCGTCAGCATAGCCAGTTTTTGAGGCCGTTGCAATTATCCTGACGTTAGTTGTTTCTGTTACGTTTGGCGCAGTGAAAGTTGCGGTGAGGTAGCCCGTTGAGTTTGTTAAACCTGATGAGGGCGTGAAACTTCCCTCATTTATGGACAGGAAGGCCACGGTTGCGCTTTCTACTGTGGTGATTCCATCTGTCACCTGAACAACCATTGAAACTTCCTCTCCGTAACCTACGGTGTGGCTGCCTGAGGTGATGGAAACTTGCAGAGATGTGAGATCTTGAACGTTTATTGTAGCCTCTGCAACATTTTCACTCGTAACCCCAAAGTCGTCCATTACAGTTAAGTGGACGTGATAGGTTCCATTCAAGGAATACTCGTAAACAAAAATTGACAAAGTTGTCCAACTGCTATTTTTTCCATCTCCGAAATCGAAAAAGTATTTATCAACACGCCTATCGTCGCTAGAGCTTGAAGCTATGAACATTACTGTTTGATTGGGGGATATTATACTTTTATCGGTAAGAAGCTTCGCCGTCGGGCGTTCGTTCATGTAGCTGATTGGAGCAGTTAAAAAGAATATGAAATCCAGATTCACTCCGTCCCCACCAACTGGATTGCCTCTTCCAGCAGGGTTTAAGGATTCATGGTAGGGTCCGCTTTCGTCGCCCCAGTAGTTGTATTCGGCGTTGACGTTGACAGTAACGTCAGATGAAACGCCCATACCTAAATCGTTGCCGTATATATCGTTAAAGCTGGCTACGTGATTATTTCCTGCTTCGTAGAAAAATCCTACAGTGTTATAAGAAATTGAATTGTTGGTTATACGCGTTTCCCCGTTTCCTGAAACCTGAAATCCGTAATGGTTTGATGAAAGTGTGTTGCTGAGGATAACTAAGTCGTTGTAGTTATCCGAGTCAAGATGTACTCCGGCTTGTTCGTTAAGCAACACAACATTTTGACTTATATTTATTCCTGATGTTGAGTTTTCAGCTAGGATCACACCGTCTCCGTTCGACTTTATAGTATTGTTGTGTATAGTGACTTGGTTATCGCCTGTTATGTAGATGCCGTTTTCAGCGTTATCGACTACTTCGTTATATTTGACTTCTAAATTACCGCCTACTATTCTGATTCCACTTTTGTAATTACTGCTTATGGTACTGTGCTGAATTTTCAAAGTACCATTCTCTACTGTTATCCCGTTTGTTGCATACTCCACGACACAATAAACAAACGTGGATAGCTGTGCCCCCCTAAATTCTATTGTTCCCCAGTCTTCAGGGTTGCGTTCACCCTTGTTTGACGTGAACATTATCATATTATCCTGTGCACCCTGTGCATCCAGCCTTCCTTCCACTACCAATGAAAAGCTCTCTCCGAACCGTACTTCGACTCCCGCCTCTATAGTTAGTGTAACGTTTGAACAGACGGTTACATCTCTTACAACAACAAAAGGGCTGTCAACTAACGTCCAAATAGTATCCTGAGTTATCAATCCCTCTACATATGTTGCTTTTGCAGTATGAAACAACGTTTTATTCGCGAAACCGAATGTGCCAGAAACAACAATAACTAGAATAACGAATAATTTGAGCCCTTTTATCATTGTTTAAACATCCACATTTGAAACTACACTATCCTCTAGCCGAAGCTCGTTTAAACATTATGAATTCGAAATTAGACTTCAAAATCTGGTCTCAAGAATCTATGCAGTGGAAGATGAAGAGGGTTTTTAATGGTGAAGACAATACATAAACTTCAACAAGGAAGGGAACTGTTTGAAAAGCTTCACAGCAATGGCCTTGGAAAACTTTCCATTAATAAAGCCTGGAGATAACATAGCAAAGATAATTGTTGACGCAGCTAGAAAAAACGGTTTAAGAATCGAAGAGGGAGACATAATAGCTGTTGCACAGAAAATCTTCTCGAAATCTGAAAATAGGATAGTAAGACTTGGAGATGTTGTTTCTTCCAGAAAAGCGGAGGACATTGCGAAGATAACTGGCAAAAGCCCCAAGTTTATCGAATTAGTTTTAAGAGAAACAGAAAGAATAGTGAAGGCATCCCCTGAAGTATTCTTAGTAGAGGACAAACGCAGTTTAATATGTATAAACGCTGGAATAGACAAGTCGAACGTAAGAGGAGACAGCAACTTTACATTATTGCCAGAAAAACCAGACGTGTCAACAAGAAAATGCCGCTTGGAAATCAAGAAACTAACAGGGAAAAACGTTGCAGTAGTCATGTGCGACACCTACAGTCGCCCCTTTAGACGTGGACAAGTAAACTTCGCCATAGGTATAGCTGGAATTAATCCCTTCAAAGATTATCGTGGAAAAGAAGACCTTTTTGGATACATTCTGAAAGTGAAAAACACAGCAATAGTAGATGAAATCGCCGCTGCTGCAGAATTGCTTATGGGACAAGCAAAGGAGGCAACACCGGTCATCATATTTAAAGGCTTGAACAAGATTCTTGATTTTTCAGAAAAATGTAGCATAGATGAGCTACGCATTTCAAGCAAGGAAGACCTGTTCAAGAACACATTGTGACTACAAGAACTGCAAAAATGGATTACTACCTTTTTCTTCTCCGATCGTTGTCACCGGTCCATGCCCAGGATAAACAACAAGGTGATTCGGTAAATTCGCTAGCTTTCTCAAGGAAAGCTTCATGTCGAGTTCCGAGCTTTCTGGAAAATCCATTCTTCCAATAGAACCAGCAAACAAAGTGTCACCGGTGAAAACCTCTTTTTCTCCGAGAAGCGATATACTTCCACGGCTATGACCAGGAGTGTGAATGACTTCCAGAGTGGATTTTCCAAACTTGACAGTATCTTTATCATGCAACAGCCTGTCTGCTGGGGGCGAAGAATTTATAAAGCTGAAGAGCTTCGCAATCGTATTACTCGATCTCCCCAGCATATGGGCATCGTGTTCATGGATTAAAATGGACGTGTGAAACGTCTCTTTCACCATTATATTCCCGGAAGTATGATCTGGATGACCATGGGTATTGACAATGAATCTCAACGTTAAACCGTTTTCATCAATGAACTTGTAGGCTCTCTCAGCTTCATATAGATCATCAAAACCAGGATCAATAATGATTGCCTCCTTTGCTTGCATGCAACCTACAACGTAACAGTTTGTAGAGAATCTGCCAACCGTAAACATCTGCACGATCATGGATAGCCGTCATTGAAAATAGATTCAAACTGATAAATAGTTTGCTTAGGTTAACCGATTCCGTATTCCCAAAACCATTAAATCCTTCCAAGAGAAACTTCTTGTGGGGAATGAGGAACATTTGGATTTGCAGGAAATTGAAACTGCGTTCAACCGCTTCAAGACATGCCCAAAATGCAATTCAAGGGAGGGCTTTTGGTTAGGATTGAAGCTTAGCCATGCTTATGTGCAATGCAAAAGCTGCGGGGCAAGATTCGAGCTTTTTGAGGTCTACAAAATAGGTGAAAAGAATAAGGATCCTGAACATTTGAAGTTCTTTAGGAAATAGCCGTTTTGTTCTTCAGTGAATAATTCAAAGCATTTCAGGTGGTTTGATTTTTCGTTTTTTTCTTTCCTCTTTTGAGTCACATGTGAAAGGGAGACACAATTGCTAAGTGATTTTTAGGGTTCGGTGTCTGAGCAAGAACAACCCTAACTCTGCAATCCTTTTTATTGTTAAAAACCCTAATACACCAACCTAAGCAGAAGGGTAATAGAAAAAATGGACGACGCAAACCAAGACTTCAATAAATATGTGCAGCCAATCGATTTTGAAAGGTTAACCTCTATTGTCTCCTCGGAATTCCAGATAGAGGAAGCCCTGATAGAACACAATATTCCCACGTACTATCTAAAGCAGTCGCAAGAAACAAAGAAAACCTTTCTAAAGCTGCTAGAAAACCTTAGAACAATAGGTTTGATAGCGCTTCTCAGAAAAAAGGATGGAAAAGTCGTTCTAAGAGTTGTTCCCGGACCTACTACGAAACCAAGCAACGTTCTAATCAACTGGCTCCTTTTTTTCGCAACTATCGGAACTACTTTCCTTACAGGATACCTCCTTACAGAATACCTGCTACCTAGAGGTGTGATTGATCCTCTCATCGGTGGAGCGACGTTCACACTCGCAATAATGGCTGCGCTTGGCTTGCATGAAACAGGTCACATGATTGCAGCAAGTCAACATAAAGTCAAAGTTACAGCTCCATACTTCATTCCTGGGCCTCCTCCTATTGGGCCATTATTTGGCGTAGGAACTTTTGGAGCAGTTATAATTCAAAAGCAACTTCCTCCAAACAGAGATGCCTTGTTTGATATAGGCGTAAGCGGGCCTATTTTGGGATTTATAGTGACAGTCTTGGTCACTTTTGTGGGAGTAGCTTTGTCTCCTGCGAGATACATGTTTCCTGAGGGCCCCTTTATGAGTTTGCCGATACTTTTTGATCCTATAGGAAAAGCCTTGGCTTTTTTTGGTCTTTCTAAGCAAGGTAACGTAATTTCGCTGCATCCTGTGGCGTTTGCAGGTTATGTAGGCATGATTGTAACTATGCTTAACTTGTTGCCAACAGGGATGCTGGACGGCGGGCACATAGCTAAGTGCATAGTTGGAGATAAGTTTCGAATGCTGTTGACAATTCTTTCAGTTGTGTTGCTGGTTTTCCTTGGATATTATCCGATGGCTATGCTTGTCCTGTTTTTATCAATGTATCGTCATCCAGGTCCTTTAGATGACGTTTCAAAACTCTCAAAGACCAGAAAACTTCTCGTTCCTGCGTTGATCGTGATTTTCTTGCTTTGTGGAATACCTGGGGGGACACCTGTTCACAAGTTAGAAATACAGTCGAATGTAACAGGCGTTCCATTTAGCATATATTACACGGAAAACATGTGTTATAATAACCAGACTCCTTGGCTCAGCGAGGCATTGGCAGAGGGAAGCTATGTTGTCAGTTTAAATTCAACAGTTGTCATCGACAATTCAGTGTTCATCTTTGCACATTGGGAAAACGGAGATACAAACAGAAATCGGACAATCACGCTGACATCTGATGTAACTATTAATGCTATATTCACTCAACAAAACCCTCAATGAAACTATGTAGTGACCTTTTGATTGCTTGGCGGCTGTGGTTAAGTTTGGATGGTAACTTCCACTGTTCTGGCGTAACTCTTGTTTACTTGTTTTGTGCTTTTTCCAGTTGAACCAACACAATCTAATGCATTTCAATTGTTTCCAAGTCAATATCATCAGTGACCATGCTGCCTGGTTCGTTGATTGGTGAGAAAATAACGACGGTTTCGACGACACTTCCGATTTGTACTGCTGTCTAATGAGAGTTATTGAATGATGTTTCCGAACTGTCAACCAACAGAAAACCTTTGACTGTTCTGTATGTAGACGTCTTTGTGTTGTCTTTATATTTGTGAAGCGTTCTGCGTTTCTGTATTTCTGTTGAACTGGTAAACAACAATATTTATTAAATATTGCGATACTAGATATCGTTGCTGACGAAACTGTCGGAA
>DAOVMU010000122.1 GCA_030630585.1 Candidatus Bathyarchaeota archaeon
AACTCGAAAAACGTAATGTAGTGTAGAGCACTTTTCAATTAATGCTTCTTAACTCCTGACCGCAACTTCCGCTTTGAGCTTATTGCGCCCCAAACCGATAAGAAACCTCCAACAACAATCAGCGTTATTCCGATTGGTTGAACAAAAAGAAAAGGATATTCCATTTCCACAACTTCTAACTTAAGAAACAAAGCTTTAGGAGGACCCCACGTTCCTAAACGTCTGGTTGTAACATTTGCAAAGTAATCTCCCGTATAATGAACAATCCCACAAACATCCTGCAGAGAATCACTAACAGTTAAGCAATCATTATTTGAGACAACAGTATATTTAGGGGGAGCAAGTTTTCCTCCAAAGCCCTCTTTGAACTCAATCTCAAAAACGGTTTTGCCTCCTTCAGGACCTGTAACTTCGACCACAATTCTTACAGGATAATCAGGGATTAAATCGTACTCCGGATTAGGAGGGGTAAAAACCACTATTAACATCTCATTCTCTTTAAATCGCCCCGGACCTACCTCCCACCTGTGCTCAGCCGAGGCTATTGTAGAAATTTGTGGCATTTTTTCCTCAGGCGTATTCGATGCTGAAACAACAATTACTCCTGCAAACACCAGAATAATCCCAAAAGCCAAAAAGGCTTTCCTCATGAAATCACCCTAAACATCCATCTAAAACACAGAACCACTCCGTCATATTAAACCTTTAGCTAGCAGCCTACCATCAGAGTATAGATACAGGTTAATCCACTAAAAGCAATCTCAACTGTCATGTTTCAGCCGCATGTGATCAACCAATCATAACACAAACCAAAAGTTAAATACATAAAAAATCTCATATAAACCAGCGAGGTTGTGCATGTTTTTGGAAACCAAGAGTTTCAACATACAAATCACAACAAGAGGAAAAGATGTTCTATTGGTTGTCCTTTGGACTGCTATTATATCATTGATTATGATAAAAGCACATATAATCCTGTTTCAAGGTCCTTTAGGATGGAGAATATACAACCCTCCTAAACTAGAGTTTCTGGACATGCTGATTCTAACAGTGATGAGTGTAGTAGCTACAATCGTTTTTTCCGATATTAAACCGATCGTATACGGCTTCGCTTCATCCCTTTGCCTATCATTTATCATCGCAGTTACTTATGCATCTTTATTCATTTGGTATGACATGGGTATGGGAAGAGTTGCTCAATCCGCTTATGACTGGGAATTGGCAATATACTCAGGTTTCTGGCACATGTTCTTTCTCATGATCCCATGGGTAATAGGCACCAGTACAATAGGCTTAGCAATGGGAATTCTCATTAGAGTATGGACAAAGACATCGTAATCCGTAAGCTTCCTTTCAACTTTCACAAAGCCTTGATTAACAATGGTTAGCCACATTCAAACTGACAACAATGCTTCAACGTTAAACGAACACTTTCTCAAAAAAGCTGCGGCGTTTCGCTATTCCGCGATTTTTCTACGTTGACCCTTATACATTTCAATGATTTCTTCCACTGTAGTTGCATCTTCAGCTGCTTTGTCATGTCTGTATCTTCCAGTGAATCGTGGAAACCTAATTGCCAATCCGCTTCCTTTTCGGATAACGTTCAATCCACATACATGAACCGGGCTTAATGTTATTTCAGCGCCCAGAATTTCGATGACGACCACTGGCTCGAACCAAATGTCTGCCTTAATCAGTGATTGTACTCTTGATTGCTTATGAGCAATCTTATGCTTTTGCAACATTTTAGGCAGCTTCCATAAATCTTCATCAGTGAAACCCGTCCCGCATTTTGTCACCGTTTCAAAAACGTCTTTGTCTCGGTTGTATGCTGCCAAAAGCAACGCTCCATAGATCCCAGCCCGTCTTCCTCTGCCATGGAAGGCGCCAACAACAACTAAGTCCACAGTGTCTGTCATCTCACTTTTGTAGTCTCGTTTATACTTTATCCAGAGCCACCCCCTAGCTCCAGCCTGATAAACTGAGTTTGCAGCAACAGACTTGCAGACTAGACCCTCGCAACCGTCTTGTATGGCTTCGAGAAAAAATGTTTCCAGTTTTTTCACGTTATCTGTAACTACACATTTGGCGATTTCCACTCTGTCGCTTACTTCTACGGCTTCCTCAAGCGTCCGCCGCCTAATTGGATACGGTTTTAGAGTTAGGTCTTTACCATTAACATAGAGTGCATCAAACATGAAAAGAGAAACCGGATATTCCTCCATGGCTTTTTCAATTCCATGTTTGCGTCTGCGATGCATCAATTCTTGGAAAGGTTTCATCTCGTTCGTGTCAGGGTCTATTGCAACGCATTCCGCTTCTAAAATGGCGTCTTCTGCTTTTACACATCTTTTGACAAGTTCAATGGCGTCTGGGTATTGGCTGGAAATGTTTTCTAAGCGTCTAGAGAACAAAACGACTTCTTCGCCCTTTTTGTGGACTTGTATTCTCTCACCGTCATATTTGTATTCAGCTACGCATTTTCCTCCGAGTTTTTCAAGGATCTCCTCCGGCCTAGAAAGCCTTTCACACAACATAGCTCTAATGGGTTCGCCGACAGACACTTCGAATTTCTTGACTCCTTCTAGCCCTTTCTCGGCAACTGTTTTTGCGACTTTTCCGAGGTCCGAGGAAACGTTGTATGCACGTTCTAAATATACACGGTTTTCTTTTCCGCCGCCATAAGCTATGGCTAAGGCGTCGAGAACAGTCATGTCAGCGATGCCCAAGCGAAGGTTTCCAGTGACTATCCGCATAATGTATTTGGCTTCTTTAGGGGTGGCGTCAGCCAAAAGCCCAGCTAGAAGCGCCATTTTAAGGTCAACTGTACCAGAGCCTGAAGCCCTGGCCATCTTATCTAAAACCTCATAGACTCTTCGAACTGTTAAGGGCTGCTGAAAAAACGTTACCTGCCTTTTACTGGCCATAGATTTCTGAGCTGCCTTTCCAATGTCTCCTGTTTTGTTCAAGTCTTCTGTGATTTCGCTTTCCTTTCTTCCCGAAGCTCTGGCAAGAGCCTTTACTGCAAGTTTCTCAGCTACTCCTATTTCAAGGTCAACAAAACCCGGATATATCCTACCTTGAGTCAAGTACACGACTTTATCTATGATTTCCTTTGGTGTGCTTTTCAGAACGTTGACTAGAAGATCTGTCATTTCCAGTCTTTTAGTTGTAGCCTCAATTTTCTCGTAACCTTCAGCAATCAAAGCGTACCTCAAAGATTAAACCCACCATAAAGTGCGAACGCAAAGATATTAAAATTTCATTTAGGCTTCCTCAGTAAACCAGCAAGCCTTAGCGCACAGCTGCAAAACCTCACGTGAAGACAGAGTTTTTCTCAGAACGTTTCATGATGGACAATTTGGCTTACAGGTCTCCTACCTCTTGGTAAAGGAGACTCGGCAGGATAGCCGACAGGGATTATAGCAACCGGCCTTATTCCTTGAGGAATCTTCAGTATCTTTCTCGCTTCTTCTTCTATGAATGCTCCAACCCAGCATGTGCCCAACCCAAGAGAGTAAGCAGCCAAATGAATGTTTTGTACAGCTGCAGTCGTATCTTGTATGCAATACAACGTTTTGCCGCGCACACCGTAACCCATTAAGCAACGATATTCATCTGCGCAGACGATAATTACCACAGGAGCTTCTTCAACGAAGCCTTGACCCAAGGCAGCCTCAACCAGTCTTCTCTTAATTCCAAGATTTCGAACAACTATGAATTCCCACGGTTGAATGTTCCCTGCAGAAGGAGCCCACCGCGCCACATCGACAAGCTTTTCCACAAGTTCCGCTGGAACACCTCTACTTTCAAAGGCTCTTATGCTTCTTCTACCCTTAACAGCCTCGAAAACATCCATAAATCCACCTAAACCTCCACCTACTAGTTTCTAACAAGTAATATTATATCTCTTAAGACATCGATTAAATAGTTTTGAAAACCTTAAAGTCAGTATGGGAAAACAGCGTGATGGTGAGATGCAAGAATCAAGCGAGAAACTCCCATGTCTGCTTTGTTATAAAGATGCTTACATGAAAGAATTTCACGCGTGCTTATAGTCATTTTCAAAGTTATAAAGTCGAGAGTTAATAGAGCTTAAGGGCTGTAGTATGACTTGAATGGCGAATTGGTACATCATGCGGAAAATTTATGAGCCTAAAACAGGAGTGAAAAAAGGAAAACAATACTGAAAAAATGGAACTTGAATGAAGGCGGAAAGAACAAATTTGCTCAAACCTAAAATCACTGAAGCATTAGACAAACTCTCTTCGAAAACAACAATAAAGAACACGATTTACATGCTTTCAATAATCGTGTTTTTCGCGTTGATTCTACTTCCGCCAATTTTAGGCATAGTAATGAAATGGGGCTCGATACAGGATGTATTAAACCAGCCAGAGCTCATTTCAGCAGCCTCAAACGCAATTGCCGCATCCTTTGCCGTCGCTATCCTAGTTTCATTCGTAGATATTATTGCTGGGATTCCCATGGCCTGGATGATCACGCGAGGAAAATCAAAATGGCTAAACGTGCTGGACACGCTTTCAGACATTCCCTTCATCGTACCTACGGCTACACTTGGTTATTCATTGCTTCTTTTCTGGAGCAAACCTGGAGGATTATCCTCACTCTTTGGGCCTTCTCTTGTTTCGCCAGGTTGGCTCCTTGTAGTTCTGCTTCATTTTGCTTTTTCA